>CALZFJ010000001.1 GCA_945645715.1 uncultured Prevotellaceae bacterium
CATCACAGCCTATACCCCAAATGGTATCGGTAGGGTAAAGTATCACTCCCCCCTTACGCAACACCTCTACACATGCCTTTATATCTTCTTCCATCTTCAAAAATTGCTATTTGTCAGTTGCTTTTGTCAACGCCTGCTCTCAGCGCATCAATGGCTGCGCAAACAGCGTTGGCTTCGGTTTAAACATTCAAAGATACAACAACTTTTTCAATTCACGAAATATTTTCACGTTTCTGTCATTTCCAATCCCATTTATCAGTGAAATATGGCTCAAATCACCTTTTTTTTCGTCAAAAATCGCCCAAGTATGAAAGATTATAGCTAAATTTGTAGAGGTTTTCAAAAAGGCTTGATGACACACCACATTCTCAATAGCAACCTCACCGGCACATTCGGCATCGCGCTGAGTGGCGGAGGTGCACGCGGGTTTGCCCACGTGGGTGCACTAAAGGCTCTCGACGAATGTGGCATAAAGCCATCGGTTGTCGCCGGAGTGAGTGCCGGCAGTGTCATCGCCAGCATGTATGCCGCCGGGCTGTCGGTTGATGATATGATGCGTGCCTTTGCCGACAAATCATTCAACGACCTTGCCGAGCTGAGCGTCCCTAAAGACGGCTTTTTCCGCATGAACCGCTTTATTCGCCTCATGCGCAAGGCTATCCCATACACCAACATTGAAGACCTCCCAATCCCCACACTGATATGCGCAACCGACCTCAACCATTGCTCCCTCAAGGTGTTCGACTCAGGGGCAATCGCTGAGCGAATTGCAGCCTCATGCAGCATTCCCATCGTCTTCAGCCCCATGAAAATCGATGGCACCTACTACGTAGATGGCGGCGTGCTCCACAATCTCCCCTCTGCCGTCATTCGCGACCGTTGCGACACGCTCATCGGCATCAACGTCAGCCCTTTCGTCCACGAAGAAAAATTCAAGCCCTCAATCCTCGAAGTGGCTCAGCGTAGCTACAAGATGATTTCGCGCAGCAACATGGATGCCGACAAAGCTCTCTGCGACATTGTGATAGAAATGGATAGCATCGCCCATCACAAGGTGTTCAGCATTAAGGCTATGTGGGAGATTGCCGACAAAGGATATAATGAAACTATAAAAATATTAAAACAGAATAACTTATACAGAAACAATGGCAACGACTGAACGTAAATCTATCAAGCCGGTCATTTACCAACTGTTCCCGCGCCTGTTCACCAACACTTGCGACAAGTGTGTTCCTTTTGGCACCATCGAGCAAAACGGCGTGGGCAAAATGAATGATATTACCGATTTTGTCCTCTCTAAAATAAAAGACCTCGGCATAACTCATGTGTGGTACACAGGTGTCATCGAGCACGCTCACACCACCGACTACTCAGCATATGGCATTCGCCCCGACAACCCTTACATCGTGAAGGGTAATGCCGGATCGCCATACGCCATTACCGACTACTACGACATCGACCCCGACATCGCAGTCGATGTGCCGCACCGCATGGACGAGTTTGAAGCCCTCGTGAAGCGCACACACTCTGCCGGAATGAAGGTAATCATCGACTTTGTACCCAATCACGTGGCACGCCAGTACCACTCCGACGCGAAGCCTGCCGGAATTGAGGACCTGGGCGAAAGCGACGACACAACTATGCAGTTCTCGCCTTCCAACAATTTCTACTACATATCACGTCAGCAATTCGCCCCACACGACGTGTATCTCGGCGAAGGCGATGACCAATATCGCGAATTTCCTGCCAAAGCCACCGGAAACGACTGCTTCACCGCTTTCCCTGGACGCAACGACTGGTACGAGACCGTTAAGCTCAACTATGGCATCGACTACGGCAACGGCTCCCGGCACTTCTCTCCCACTCCCGGCACATGGTTCAAGATGCTCAACATTCTCCGGTTCTGGTGCTCCAAAGGAATCGACGGTTTCCGCTGCGACATGGCTCACATGGTGCCCGTGGAGTTCTGGAAATGGGCCGTACCTCTTGTGAAGGAAAAATACCCGCATGTGATATTCATCGCCGAAATCTACGACGTAGGCCTCTATCGCGACTACATCTATAACGGTGGATTTGACTATCTCTACGACAAAGTCAACCTCTACGATACTCTCCGCGGAATACAGTGCAACAACGTATCGGCAGCAAGCCTCACCAACTGCTGGCAGACCGTCGATGGCATTGCACGCCACATGCTCAATTTCCTTGAGAACCACGACGAGCAGCGTTTTGCCTCTTGGCAATATGCCGGCGACGCTTCTCTCGTGCTGCCCTCTCTCGTGGTCAGCGCCACTTTTGCCACCGGACCAATGATGATCTATCAAGGTCAGGAACTGGGTGAACGCGCAATCGACTCCGAAGGCTTCAGCGGGCGCGACGGACGCACCACAATCTTCGACTACTGGAGCATTCCCACCGTACGCCGCTGGTACAACCATGGCAAATGCGACGACGAACACCTTTCACGATTCGAGCTTAACCTGCGACGAACCTACCAGAAAGTGCTCCTCATCTGCAACAACGAGCGAGCCATCGCCGAGGGTGCATTCTTCGACCTGATGTATGTGAACTATGGCAACCTCAATCCACATCGCCAGTTCACATATCTGCGAAGCTACAAGAACGAGACTCTGCTCATCGCCGTCAACTTCGACAACGCACCTTGCAGCATCGACATCAACATTCCCATCCACGCCTTCGAGTGCCTCGGAATAAAGCAAGGCGAAGTCACTGCCGTAGATCTTCTCAGCGACCGCAGCACCACAGCCATGCTCGAAACCGGAACTCCATTCCACACCGACATCGAAGCCCACGGCGCCGTCATCTGGAAACTAACCCCACTCCGCCGCACCTCCCGACCCCGCACATCTCGTCAGGCCAAGTGACTTGTATTTTTCTAAGCTAAATAGTTAGAAAGTTCCATAAAATTTCGTAACTTTGCAGAAAATTTCAAAACAGCCTATCTACATAAAAACATTATGTGTGACTCTTTAACTCCGTTCAAGGTTTTCTCGGGCACTAAATCGCAATATTTAGCCGAGCAAATCTGCCAAGATCTTGGCGTAGAACTTGGCAAAATGAATATCCAGCGTTTTGCCGATGGTGAATTTGAAGTATCATTCGAGGAATCTATCCGAGGATGTGAAGTTTATCTAATCCAATCGACTTTCCCCAACTGCGACAACCTCATGGAGCTTCTCCTTATGATTGATGCCGCTAAGCGTGCTTCGGCTAAGTCGATTATCGCCGTAATTCCATATTTCGGTTGGGCGCGTCAGGACCGCAAGGACAAGCCTCGCGTTTCTATCGCTGCAAAGCTCGTTGCCGACTTGCTCAGCACCGCAGGTATCGACCGCCTCATCACTATGGACTTGCACGCCGACCAAATTCAAGGTTTCTTCAACGTCCCTGTTGACCACCTCTATGCGTCTTCCTGCTTTATCCCCTACATCCAGTCGCTCAACCTCAAAGACCTGGTTATCGCTTCGCCCGACGTGGGTGGCGCAAAGCGTGCCAACTCTTATGCCAAGTATCTCAATACTCCTCTCGTGCTCTGCCACAAGCAGCGTGCCAAGGCCAACGTTGTTGAGAACATGACCATCATTGGCGACGTCAAGGATAAGGATGTAATCCTCGTTGACGACATGGTTGATACAGCAGGAACCATCTGCAAGGCTGCCAACCTCATGATGGAGAATGGTGCCCGCTCGGTTCGCGCACTCGCTTCTCACGCTATCATGAGCGACCCCGCTTCGCAGCGTATCGATGACAGTGCTCTCACCGAGATGATTTTCTCCAACAGCATTCCTCTCAACAAGGATTGCAAGAAGGTGACAATCCTCAGCATCGCAAGCCTCTTCGCCGACACAATCCGTCGCGTGCATGAGAACCGCTCTATCAGCTCGCAATATCTCATCAAGTAAATCAGGAAATATCCCCCAAAAAATAATCAGAGTCCCGGTTTAGCATCAGCTACACCGGGACTCTTGCTTATTAACTTATTTATATATCACACTTTATTGTGCTAATCACCTGATGACGATTTTTGTGGTCTCGCCTCCCACCTTCACAATATAGATTCCGGCTGTAGGCAATGTGAACAGGGCACTTCCTGCCGATGCCTTGGCTGTTGCCACAAGTGTTCCCGATGCCGAATAGACCATCACGTCGCTTCCGGCAGCAGCTCCATTCACCGTCACTTCGTTGCCATACACTGCAACAAGCGATTTCCTTGCCACTTGTGTATCGAGGATGCCTGTGTTAGGATCAAATGTCACATTGATATACTTCTCGCATAGTTTACCATTGCTGTTAGCCTGAAGCAGAATCTTGCACGTTTCATAAGCCGAAGCCTTCACCGGCGTGATAAGCAGTTTCCCGTTTACCACTTCGGCACTTATTTCACTGTTTGCTCCATTATCAACCGATTTCACGGTTTTCACAATCGAAGCCTGAATATTGTCATCATCGCTTACGATTTCATCAAGATTGAGCGTAGTAGGCTCACTCATGCCGATTGTAGCCTCAAAGTCGGCGATTTCAGGCTCTGCCACATCGGGGAATACGGGCAACGACGGGAACCAATAGTTTTCAATCATGCTGTGATCCTCAATCTTGTTGCCATCAGCATCATATTGGCGTAAAATGTAGGTCTTGTCACCCCACGAGTGGAACAATGATGTGTAAAGGTCGTCACTTTCAGGATCCACACGCATTGAGCAGCCATAAATCTGCCAGTTCTCACCATCGGCTTGGAGATCGACTATCTTTGTGAACGTGCCATTGTCGATGTCAAACTTGAATACCCTATATCCGCTGAACCAAGAGCTGTCGCCGCCGTTCCAATAGAGGACGTTGCTCTGTGTGCTGGCGCAGAAACCGTCGGGAGTCCACGCATACCATGAATTGGCAGGACCATTGATACCGTCGGGCAATGCAATTACAGTGGTTTTGTGTGTTGCAGGGTCAAGCTTCATGATGCTTCTGTCGGCTGTCAAGCTGAGCCACAGATTGCCGTCTTTCGAGAGAACTACCGAACCAAACCCATTGCCGTCGGGTGCCTCAATCACTTCAACCACCTTATCGGTTGCCGGGTCAATCACGAGCAAGCCCTTGTCCTGATGCACGGCATATACATATTCATTCACGCGCACCATCGTACCAATCTCTCCGCCATAGAGTTCATCATAGGCATTGTCGGCGCCATTGCCCGAGCCAGTGACTTTTCCTGTTATCGTAAAGTCGTCGAGATTCAATACGAAGATACCATCACTTGAGCCCACATAGCCCTTATGCTCATCTACGCCCACAAATCCACGTCCGTTGGCACCGCTTGTAGCTTCGGGATCGGTCGAAAGTATCCTTATCTGCTTGAGCAATTTCATGTCGGCAGCACTGCACACCGTAACACGGCCGCCTGCGATGCCGGCTCCCGGGTCTTGGTCCTGCTTTGAAATTACATAGAACCGATTGCCATAGATTGTTCCGAAATCGCTGGTGCAACCGACCTCCACACCCGGATTCTCCTGTTGCACAACGCGATATATCCACTTTCCATCGTCTTTCAGAAAGTTTACCGTTGAGTTCTGATGCCCAGTCCAGTCTTCATTCACCACAAATACGCCCTGTGTGTAATCTGCAAGCGGGGTGGTTTCTTCTTGTTGGCTTGCACCTTGTGCAGCCGATAGCGCTGAAACGCCTATTAGCGGAAGTAGCGCAAAAAAGTAAAGTCTCTTTTTCATAATTGTTTTTTATTAGATTGAAAAAAAATATATGTCGAACGCTCTTTCCCCCAAGTCATTGATTTACGACCCCGAGAAATAGCATAGGCTATGCTTTGGCTGTTGAGCCTTGGCAGCCCTTCTCTGCCGAGTGTGTCGGGGGGCGGTGGCAAGTCCTGCAATGGCAGGTCTCGTCGGTCTTGAAAATCTAATGAGCCGTAGAAATGATTGGGTATAAGCCATTTTTTCTTTTTTACTTGTTGATAAAAAATAGCTTACGGAGGCATCGACACTGCAAAGCACACCTCTGCATGGCGCGACAATGTGTCAATCTTTCAAATTTATGGGCAGAAACAATACGAAAAAAATGGATTATTTGCCACACAATGTAGTCGATAAATTGCTCTCCAATGCCTATTCCTCGTAAGCTATTGAAAATTTATTGAATGGCAGGTCTTCTGACTTATCGCCATCACCATGCTGTCTTCCCAAATCTATTGCTTTCGCGATTCAGTGACTTTGAATAGAGTGCCGGTGATGTGTTTTGCGACTTACAGCAGCGGGACTGTCCAGGATTCTCACCTGATTCCCTATTAAGCTCGAGCCGGCAAAGTGTGCCGGCTTAGCACCAATTCTGTGCAAATGTAGCAGAATTATTTTGTATTATAGCAAAAATTAACCCTCATTAACATTAAATGCGGAATATACATCTTGAATACCGTTATACATAATTCAAAATTTTTCATTATCTTTGCACACAGTATTGACACCGACAACCCACACTCTATATGGACACAAAGAAATATTCACACGGCGGAAGCCGACCAGGTGCCGGACGTCCGCGCACCGACAGCCGCCTCTATGCCTTCCGCGCCGGAGGTGAAGTGGCTCATGCCATCGACGCAAGCCATAACAAGTCGGAATTTATCACCGACTGCATTTCCACAGCCCTCAAGATGCAGCCTCTCGGAAAGGTGTATCACGCTGCCGAAGTAAAACCCCTCCACCTACCCTTCTTCGACATCAGCGTGGTTGCCGGATTCCCCATTCCGCTCGACAACGACGAGCTGGCACAGGACATAGAGCTGCTGCGTATGCTTTGCCCCAACCCCGAGGCCTCCTACCTCATTCGCGTGGAAGGGAACTCAATGATTGATGCCGACATTCACTCCGGCGACATTCTCATTGTGGACAAAAGCAACCGCAACCCATCGGAGCACGAGGTAGCCCTATGTGAGCTAAATGGAGAATACACCATAAAATACGTCAATTCGCGCAACGGAAAGTGGTGGCTCGTTCCAGCCAACCCCGATTTCCCCGAGATAGAGATAGCTCCCGGCGACAACTTCAACGTGTGGGGCGTAGTAACCTACATAATCCACCGCCCCCGCTCCTAATCCCTCTCACCCTCTTACCTCTCACCTCTTACCTCTACAGAATCATGATCGCCCTCGTAGATTGCAACAGCTTCTTCTGCTCGGTGGAAAAAGTGTTCCACCCCGGACTCAACGGCAAGCCGGTGTGCGTGCTGTCGAGCAACGACGGCTGCATCGTAGCGCTCACTCCCGAGGCTAAAGCCCTCGGGTTAAGCCGCGGAATGCCAGTCTTCAAGGTGCGCGACATCATCAATGCTCACAACGTACACATCTTCTCAGGAAATATGACCCTCTACGCCGCCATGTCGCGACGCGTCACTGGCATTCTACGCAAAAGCATCGCCCACGTAGAAAACTACAGCATCGATGAGAGTTTCTGCTATCTCGATGGATACAACCGCATTGCTTCGCCCGAAAACTTCATGCGCGAGGTGGCGACACGAGTGCACCAATTCACCGACATTCCCGTGAGCGTAGGAATAGCACCATCGAAAACACTCGCAAAAATCGGCAGCAAATTCGCCAAAAAATATAAGGGCTACCGCTCCGTGTGCGTTATCGACACCGAAGCCAAGCGCCGCAAAGCACTCAGCTTGTCGAACCTCGACGACATCTGGGGCATCGGCCGCAGCACACGCGCCAAGCTCGCCTATCTCGGAGTGAACTCTCCGCTCGAATTTGCCGACAAACCCGAGGGCTGGGTGCGCACCCACTTCCATCTGCCCGGCATTCGCATGTGGCTGGAGCTAAACGGACACCCCTGCATCGACACTTCAGAGATTTTGCAGCGACAGACCATCTGCACCAGCCGCAGCTTCGGCAATATGATTGGCGACATCAGCCACATGCGTGAATCGGTGGCGCACTTCGCCGCAAGCTGCGCCAACATTTTGCGCGGTCAAGGCTCTGTGGCAAGGCAAGTCACTGTGTTCATTCACAGCAACAGCTTCCGTGAAGACCTCAAGCAGCATGTGGGATTCGACACCATTCGGCTAAACGTCGCCACTGCCGACACCATGGAGATTACTGCCGCTGCACTGAAAATCCTCGACAGCATATTCCATCAAGGAATTCTCTACAAAAAAGCCGGAGTGGAGCTGTCGGGAATCTCATCTGCCAACCCATGCCAGCTCCAGCTCTTCGACAGCGTGACAAACCGACGCGAACGAGCCTCGCTCATGAATACCATCGATGCTCTCAATCACCGATATGGCATCAAAAGCCTTCATCTGGCAGCCGAGGGTGATGCCGCAAGCCCTTGGATGGTGAAGTGTGAGCATCGAAGCCGCAACTATCTCTCCGACATCAACGAAATCCTCACCGTGAAGATTTAATCATATTTAACTTTTACATCTCACACAAACGCCCTATCTTTGCAATCCAATTCACACACAACAATATGGGGGTGAATGGCTTTGACAGCGTGTAGAAGCGGTGTGTAAGCATGCAGAGCGATGATGGCTATGCTCTTTAATCTCAGACATCAAAAATTTAACTGGCGAAAATAACTACGCTCTTGCTGCTTGATTGAAGTATAGTAGATCAGCTTAATCTCTGCCAAAGTGCGCAGAGACAAGACATCACCCGATTGCCCCGTTCCGAGACGTTTCGATAAGGTGGTGCTAAGAAATTCGGAAATTGACCCGCATGCTCCTCGGTTGCGGGTTGAAATTTAGAGGATAAGTTTCAGGTTGGTAGTCGAGATCCTGCCTGTTGCCGACAACCAAGTCACGACTAAGCATGTAGAAAGCCCATTGGTTCCGCGTTTGGACGAGGGTTCAAACCCCTCCACCTCCACAACAATAAAAGGAAGGAAATCACCACGATTCCCTTCCTTTTTTATATCTTCATGCTTAGCAACCTGAGAATCAGCGACTTAATTGCGACAACGGTGCGCCACAAGCGCCTCTTTATATCGAGGCCCGGCGGTATAGGTATATGGCAATAAAGGTGTAGATGAAATTCGGTATCCACATCGCCACAAATGGCGACGTATAGCCCGACACCGCAAACGACGACGTCACCGTAGAGAACAGAATGTAGGAGAAACTCAGCAGCAAGCCTATACCTATGTTAATTCCCATGCCACCCTTCACCTTGCGCGACGAGAGCGACATGCCTATCACCGTGAGGATAAATGCCGCACCGGTCATGGCATAGCGTTTCTCAAGCTCTATCTCAAAGTTCTTGATATTTGCCACGCCACGCTCCTTCTGGCGGTTGATATAGGTCTTCAGTTGCTCGTTGGTGAGCGTTTCTTGGTCGTTCTTCGAGATAAGGAAGTCGCGAGGCTCCATTTCAATGATGGTATCCATCTGCGACCCGCGGCGTATCGACTCACGCAGCCCCTTGAAGTCACGTATCACATAATCCTTGATTGTCCACTTATAGAGTGTGTCGTAGGTAATCGACTGTGCAGTGAGGCGCGATTTCATCACCTTGTTCTCAAATTTTTCAAGCGAAAACTTATAGCCGTTTTTCGACACATTGTCGTAGCGCGACATGTAGGCAATCACTCCCGGTGCCACCTGCAGCTGTATGTTAGTGCCATATTCCACCTTCTTGTTGCTCACCCACTTGTTGGTATATTCTATTCGCTTCACATTGGCTGGCGGAATCACATAGGCTGCCAGCACGAACGAAAACGCCGCGATTATCGCTGCCGACACAAGATAAGGCACCATCAGTCGCCGGAAGCTGATTCCGCTCGACAGCATCGCGATAATCTCGGAGTTGTCGGCAAGTTTCGACGTGAAGAATATCACCGCAATAAAAGTGAACAGAGGGCTGAACTGATTGGCAAAGTACGGCAAGAAGTTCATGAAGTAGTCGAAAACCGTCTCCTTCAGCGGAGCCGAGAGCATTGCATCAAGCTTCTCGTTGATGTCAAACATCACCACAATGGCAAGAAGCAGCACGATTGAGAACACATACGACCCCAAGAACTTGCGTATGATGTAGAGGTCGAATGTCTTCACCAGCGGCTTACGCAGCTTCTTGGGCTGCACTGCCACATTCTCAGCGGTAGCGGCATTGCTATCGGCAGTATTCTTTTTCTTGAAGAATCTCATCATTCTCGTTCTTAAAGTGTACTTTACTATAGGCGGCGCGTCACATTCACCACCATCTCATCTTTCCATGCCTTGAAGTCGCCTGCAATGATGTGCCGACGAGCCTCCTTCACAAGCCACAGATAGAAGGCAAGATTGTGTATGCTCGCAATCTGCATAGCAAGCAGTTCCTGGCTCACAAAGAGGTGGCGCAAATAAGCCTTGCTATACACATGGTCCACCATCGACGGTCCATCTTCCTGAATCGGAGAGAAATCATCAGCCCACTTCTTGTTACGCATGTTCATTATGCCGTGGCGAGTGAAAAGCATACCGTTGCGGCCGTTGCGCGTAGGCATCACGCAATCCATCATATCCACACCACGCTCAATGGCTTCAAGAATATTTGCAGGCGTACCCACGCCCATCAAGTATCGGGGTTTGTCGGTAGGTAGTATCTCATTCACCACCTCAATCATCTCATACATCTTCTCAGCCGGCTCGCCCACCGCAAGTCCGCCAATAGCATTGCCATCGGCACCAAGCGATGCCACAAACTCCGCCGACTGGCGGCGAAGGTCGGGATAAACACACCCCTGAACAATCGGGAAATAAGCCTGTGAGTAGCCATACAGCCCCTCAGTCTCCTTGTAGCGCTTCCAGCCACGCTCAAGCCATCGATGCGTCAGCGCGAGCGACTTGCGAGCATACTCATAGTCGCTTTTCCCCGACGGACACTCGTCAAGTGCCATCATTATGTCACTGCCAATGATGCGCTGAATATCCACCACACCCTCAGGTGTAAACAGGTGCTTAGAGCCATCGATATGGCTACGGAAGTAGGCACCCTCCTCCTTCAGTTTGCGGTTAGCCGACAGCGAAAACACCTGGAAACCGCCACTATCTGTGAGAATCGGGCGTTTCCAGCCATTGAACTTATGCAATCCACCGGCTTTCCCGATAATTTCCATACCGGGACGCAGATATAGGTGATATGTGTTACCCAAGATGATTTGGGCCTTTATGTCGTCTTCAAGCTCATGAAAATGCACACCCTTCACTGAGCCTACAGTGCCCACAGGCATGAAAATCGGAGTCTCGATTTCGCCGTGAGCAGTAGTAATCAGTCCGGCACGTGCATTGCACGCCTTGTCAGTAGCTAATAGCTTGTAATCCATCGAATGTCGCTTTCTAAGAATATATTTCTTGCAAAGTTACATAAAATCTCGCAGATTATATGTAAATTTGCCCTCATATAAAACAACAATTTATGAAAACTTTTTTCCTACACCTTGCTATCGCGCTGGGAATGGCTTCTTTTTGCGCCACTTCACTCTCAGCTCAGAATGTGATTGATGATTCGGTGAAGATTGATGGCGCAATGCGTCACTTCAAGATGATTATGCCCGAAGGGCTGTCGGCCGGTGCGCCTCTTGTGATGGTATGCCACGGCTATGGCAATCCCGGAAAAGCGAAAACTTGGATGAACCGCTCGGCTGTGAAGCACCGGTTTGCGGTGTGCGTTGCTCAAGGGCTGAAAGACTCTAAGGGAAAACACAGCTGGAACGTGGGCTATCCCTCACAGTTGGGGTGGAAGGTCGATGACGTCAGTGCAGTGTGCAAACTCGCAAAGCATGTACAGAAGAAATATAGCCTCAGTGCCGACAACACATTCCTCACCGGAATGTCGAATGGCGGTGACCTTTGCTATCTCATGGCTCACTCAAAGCAAACCACATTCAAGGCTTTTGCGTCGCTTGCCGGCCAGCTGATGTATCCTTTCTATGAGAACATGAAGATAGAGCACCCCGTGCCATTCCTCGAAATCCACGGAACTGCCGATGTGCTTTCGCGCTGGACGGGCGATATGAAAAACGCAGACGGCTGGGGTATCTACGTCCCCGTACCTATTGCAGCCTCAAAAATCATCAGTGCCAACCACTGCACCGAAATAAAACTCGACACAATGGCTGTTGCCAACGCAGAGCTTAACAGCCGCGTAATAAAAATGAAATTCAGCAACCCCGACAACAAAACCGACATGTGGCTCTACAAAGTGGAAAACGCACCACACTGCTGGTTTGAAAAATACATGAACACCGGCGAAGAGGTCTGGTCGTTCTTCTCCCGCTACCTCCACTAAAAAAGTAAACTCAAAAACTTTTCCAAAAACCTAAAAAAATAGGGTGCGCCACATTGATTGCGACGCACCCTATTTTTATATTCTTTTCTTACTCTGTAACTCGCGCCGGGTGCAATGCGGGCATTATTGCCCGAATACATTCACCTCAGCGGCAATATGCGATGTTTACTTGCCGATGAATTTCTTCACTTCGGCGGCGATGTTCGGAGCGTTGTAGCCGAATTTCTCATCAAGCACAGTGTAGGGGGCTGATGCTCCGAAGTGGTCGAGTCCGTAAACCTTGCCGTTTACGCCTACCACGGTGAAGAGCACTGATGGAAGTCCGGCTGTGAGTCCGAAGATCGGCTTGTCGGCAGGAATTACCGATTTGCGATATTCCGCGCTCTGACGCTTGAAGAGTCCGATCGATGGCATCGAAACGATGCGACACTTGATGCCCTCCTCCTTCAGCAACTGCGATGCACCATAAAGCGTGCCTACTTCCGAGCCGTTACCAACAAGTACCACATCGGGGTTCTCGTCATCGAGCACCACATAGCCACCCTTCTCCATCTGGAGAGCTTCGGTGTAGCGGTCGCCGTTCATTGCAGGAATGTCGGTCACATTCTGGCGCGAGAGAATCAAGCCGGTTGGCGAGGTAGTGTTTTCCATCGCCATCTTCCATGCCACGGTAGTTTCGGCTGCGTCGGCGGGACGTAGCACAAGCATACTGTTCTGTCCGTTCTTGTTCTGGATTTCCTCAAGCAGACGAATCTGTGCTTCCTGCTCAACAGGCTCGTGTGTAGGTCCGTCCTCTCCCACGCGGAATGCGTCGTGCGTCCAGACGAACTTCACCGGCAAGCACATCAGTGCCGACATACGGATTACCGGCTTCATATAGTCGGAGAACACGAAGAATGTGCCGCAAGCCGCTTCCATTGCGCCATGGAGCACGATGCCATTCATAATAGCAGCCATCGTAAGCTCTGAAACTCCGGCGTGCAGGAATGCACCCTTGAAGTCGCGCGGAGCTAATGCACCGGTCTTCTTGAGGAACGCGTCGGTCTTGTCGCTGTTGGCAAGGTCGGCCGATGATACTATCATATTGCCCACTTTCTCTCCCAGCACCGAGAGTACGTCGGCTGAGTAGTTGCGTGTAGGCTGGTTTGCCTTGTGCGGAATTGCCGCATAGTCGATTGCCGGCACTTCTCCGTCGATGTAGCTCTTGAG
The DNA here is from genome assembly GCA_945645715.1 of uncultured Prevotellaceae bacterium. Lineage (GTDB taxonomy): Bacteria > Bacteroidota > Bacteroidia > Bacteroidales > Muribaculaceae > CALZFJ01. The sequence continues at coordinate 13,499 of CALZFJ010000001.1, forward strand.
CTGTGCCCACTTCTCGGGATTCTGCTTCTTCCACTCATCTTGTGCAGTCTTGCGCTCGGCTACTATCTTGCGAAGCTCCTCGTTGCGGCGGGCATAAAGTTCCTTCACGTCGTCCCACACAATCCAAGGATTCTCGGCGTTACCGCCAAGGTTCTCAATGGTCTTTTCGTAGCTGGCACCCGACTTGCTGAGCGGACAGCCGTGAGTGCTGCACTTGCCCTCGAAGTTCTCACCGTCAGCAGTCACGCAACCCTTGCCCATAATGGTCTTGCCGATGATGAGCGTGGGGCGCTTCTTCTCGGCGTGCGCCGAGTCGATTGCTGCGCAGATTGCAGCAGGGTCAGTGCCGTCGATCATCATCACCTTCCAGTTCCATGCGCGGTACTTTGTGGCAGTATCCTCAAGCGACACCTCGTTGCAGTCGGTCGAGAGCTGCACGTCGTTGCTGTCGTAGAACATGATGAGGTTGTTCAATCCCAAGAAGCCGGCAATACGTCCTGCACCTTGCGAAATCTCCTCCTGGATGCCGCCGTCGGAGATAAAGGCATAGGTCTTGTGCGACCACACCTCACCAAAACGCTCGGCAAGGAAACGCTCGGCTATTGCCGCTCCCACGCCAAACACATGGCCTTGGCCAAGCGGACCCGAAGTGTTCTCGATGCCACGCATCACGTCGCGCTCAGGGTGACCGGGAGTCACGCTGCCCCACTGGCGGAAATCCTTTAGCTCGTCGATAGTGTACTTGCCCGTAAGCGCAAGCACCGAATAGAGCATCGGCGACATGTGGCCCGGGTCGAGGAAGAAGCGATCGCGCGAAATCCACATCGGGTCATCGGGATCGGTAATCAGATATTTTGAATAAAGCACATTCACGAAGTCAGCTCCACCCATCGAGCCTCCGGGGTGACCCGACTTTGCTTTCTCCACCATTGCGGCAGTAAGAATTCTGACGTTGTCAGCAGCCTTATCAAAAATACTCTTTTGCATAATTATGATTATTTTATTCAACAAATCGATTTATTCCACGAAGATAGTGCAAAATTTCGGTTTTCACAAATCTATCGGAAATTTTCACCCATAATCACGGTTCATTCTTATAAAATCACATGACTTTCATCTATCAAAGCACAATGCCCCGGCACTCTCGGTGCAGGGGCATTGTGTATTCTTATCTATTACCCGGCTAAATGCCGTGCATTTTCATTCACTTCTTTGCAGGCTTAGATCCTATGAATGCGTAGAACATGATGTATGCTGCGCAAAGCAACGGAATGAAGTAGCTGGTGAGGTAGCTGCCGGTGAGATCGACAACGTAGGCCTGGATTGCTACCATCACTGCGCAACCAAATACCATGGTCATGAAGATACCCGATGCAGCTGCTGTGTATTTGCCAAGTCCTTCAACTGCCATGTTGAAGATACCTCCCCACATCACCGAAGTGCAAAGTCCCACAAGAATGAATGCAGCTACTCCTACAGGAACTTCCACCCAAATCATGCTCAAGTTTGCCCAATCCACGCCGGGAACATTCACTTTCAAAGTGTCGGGAGCAAACATTCCGAAGGCGATGAGTGCGATTGCTACGGCGGCTGTTGTTCCAACCATTGCACGGCTCGATACCTTACCACCGATTGCTCCACCTACCGAACGACCGATGAACATTGCAAACCAGTAAACTGCAGCGATAAGTGTTGCCACACCGGCTGCAACTCCTGCATCTTGTGTAAGATACTTAATCATATAAGTAGGAGTACCAACCTCAACCGACATATAGAGGAAGATGGCAAGTGCTCCAAGTGCGAAATGACGATGCTTCAATGCACCTGTGATAAGCTCTGCCTTCACCGGCTCCTGCTTAGGCTCTTCCACCTTAGTGAAGAGAAGCACCACAAATGCAGCTGCAAAGATTGCAAGTGCAATATACATTGCCGGAGCAGCATCTACGATAGCAGTTTCCTTTGTAACCTCACCGATGAGAGCACCAAGAATGATATATACAGCTACTGCAGCTGCGCTATTGAATGCGCCACCAATCTGGATAAGCTGGTTTCCGCTGTTACCGCCACCACCAAGCACATTGAGGAGCGGATTAACTACGGTGTTGAGCATACACATGCAGAATCCGCTGATGAATGCACCTGCAAGATAAATCCACATGCTTTCCATTGTTCCCGAAAGCAGCTCAAGCACCATTCCTATAATTCCCACGATGAGTGCAAGCAAAGCTGTCTTCTTATAGCCGAACTTCACGATAAGCATACCCGATGGGATTCCCATCACAAGATAAGCCACAAAGTTGGCATAGTTACCGATTTGTGATTGAAGCTCCGAAGCTCCGAATTGGTTTTGTACGATCACTGCCATCGGTGAGCAAAGGTTGGTCACGAAGGCAATCATAGCGAATAGGGCAATCATCATGATTATCGCTGCCCACTGTTTCGATTTTTGTGCCATTAGTTTAAATTTTAGTTATAGTTTTGATATTTAGTTAATTTGTTTTCTATCAAAAATCCCTTTTGATGACAAACCGGCATTTCGTTCTCTTAGTGTCATCATCAAAAGTCAAGGCTTAATTCCGTAAGCATCGGTAAAGGTAGTAATTATTTTTGAAAAAACGCGCACTTTTATTCCAAAATTTCTATATCACACTTTCGAAGCGGCATCGAAGCGGCACACCACACGCCTCCCGAAGACCTCAGCGAGCATCGCAGTAACTCTACGGGTACTCTCCTAAGGCACTCCAAGACCGTAGAGGAAAATGAGGCTGATGCACAATGGTGCCACATAGCGTATGCAGAAGCGTATGGGGCGCATCAGCGTGATTTTCCTTGCGCCATAGTCGGTGAGCTGCTCCTCTACCACCTTCTTATCCACTATCCAACCCACAAACACACTCAGCATCACTCCGCCTATCGGAAGCATGATATTCGACGACACATAGTCGAACAACTCAAACAGCGTCATGCCGAACACCTTGAAGTCGCTCAGCACGCCAAACGACAGCGCGCACAGCGTGCCAAACGTCATTGCAATCACAGTGTTAAGCCCCGTGGCACGGCTACGGCTCATTTTGTGCGCCTCCACAAAATAGGTTATCGAAATCTCGCTCATCGAAATGGTCGATGTTATCGACGCAAAGAATAGCAACAAGAAGAATGCTACCGACCACAGATATCCACCGGGTAACTGTTGGAATATCTCGGGAAGTATCTGGAACACCAGTTTCGGACCGGCAGCCGGCTCCATGTCGAATGAAAACACTGCCGGAAATATGATTATACCCGATAGTATCGCCACAAGCGTGTCGAGCAACGCCACCACTGTAGCACTGCGCACAAGTGGTGTCTTGTCGGAGAAATAAGATGCGTAGGTGAGCAGGCAAGTGAGTCCGAGGCTTAGCGAAAAGAATGCCTGACCAAGTGCTCCGAGCATAACCTTGGGCGTAATCTGCGAGAAATCAGGATTGAAAAGAAAATCGAGTCCCTTCTTCGCCTGTGGCATAAACAGTGAATTCACACAGAACACAAGAAGCATCACAAAGAGCACAGGCATCATTATATTGGAGATGCGCTCTATGCCCTTTTCTATGCCGCGACGCAGCACCATGAAGTTGGCAAGCAGGAATATCAGTGTCCACATCACCGACCGCCACGGATTCACCGTGAACGTGCTGAACAGCGTGGCATACTCCTCAGAGGTGTGACCGGATAGCCCGCCCGTGACAGCCTGATAAAGATATTCCATTATCCACCCTGCCACCACCGAGTAGAAGCTGAGAATCATGAGCGACGCCACAATACCTATATACGACACCTTGCTCAAGCTGCTGCCCGGCTTCAGTTTTTGTAACGCTGTGAGCGCATTGCTGTGAGTGGAGCGACCTATCACAAACTCAGCTATCATCACCGGTATGCCTAAAAGAAACACACACAGCAGATACACTATAAGGAATGCACCTCCGCCATGCTGCCCTGCCTCATAAGGGAATCGCCAGATATTGCCAAGACCTACAGCCGACCCTACGGTGGCTGCAATTACTCCCATTTTCGTTACAAATTGTGCTCTATTGCTCATTTTCCTGATTTTTTTCTTGATACGTTGTTTTAATAGATTTCTCAGAATTGCGGCACCACCCTGTTGTTGTTGTCGCCCTTCGATTGTTTTTTTGGCTTCGCTGTGCCTTTATGCTTGCGCACAGGCTTCAGGGTGTCAATATGCGCCGAGTCGATTTCTGCCATGAAACGCGCCATCTCCACCGAGTCGCAGTCGGGATATCCGGCACGGCAGCAGCCATCCACTGCCACCACAGCCGTCATCGCACCCACAAGCAGCAGCAACACGGCAAGCAGTGCCATTCGCTTGGCTCGGCTCATCTCCCACATTTTCATGCCTCAAGCAGATTTATGATTTGCGACACTAATATAGCTGCTATCAGCCACGGGCAGACGTATTTCACCAGAAATTGCACCACCGGAGCCACGCGCGAGCGGAATGTACCATAATTGGTAAGCTCATCTTTTATAAAGTCGCGATGCAGCACCCAACCCACATACACACACAGTCCTATTGCACTCACAGGCAGCAGGAAGTTGGTGGTGAGTGAGTCGAGGAAGTCAAACATGCTCAATCCAAGCACTTGAAGTTCGGGCACTGCCCCGAGCGACAGCGAGCAGATTGCCGATGTCACAAAGAGCGGAAGCAGAATCACAAGGCAGGCATTGGAGCGCTTCATGCCGAAGCGGTCGCGGAGGAATGCTATCGACACCTCGGCTATCGACACCGTAGAGGTTATCGTTGCCACAAACAGCAGCAAGAAGAAGAGTATCGCCCACAGCTGCGAGCATGGCATCTGCGTGAAAATTCCGGGTAGAGTCACAAACACCAATGTGGTGCCTGCAAGTCCGCCGGGATTGTCGTTAAGCCCGAAGCTCATCACAGCCGGGAAGATTATCAAGCCCATGAGGAATGCCACACCGAAGTCGCTCAGCGACACCGTCACTGCGGTGCGTGTCATCATTGTGTCTTTCGGGAAATACGAAGCGTATGTCACAAGTATGCCCATGCCAAGGCTCAGCGAGAAGAATGCCTGCCCCAGTGCGCTTATCACCACACCGGGTGTAACCTTCGAGAAATCAGGCTTCAAGAAGAACTCCACGCCCTCTCCTGCTCCGGGTAGCGACAGCGATATTCCGCAGAACACCAGCAACAGCACAAAGAGCAGTGGCATAAGCACATTAGAGAGCTTTTCTATCCCTTTTTGCACACCTCGCAGCAATATCACAAGATTGAGAATTATCATCACGTTGGTCCATATAACCGGCTGCGTGGGCGATGTGATAAAGTCGTTCATCTGCCTGGTAAACACTTCGCTGTTGCCTGCCGCATCGGCATCGAAGTTGACGCCTTCAAACAGTCCTCCGGTTATCGACTGGTAGAGATACTCAGTTGACCACCCGGCTACCACCATATAGAATTGCAGAATCAAGTAGGACGACAGAAGCCCGAATACGCCGAGTATCCACCACTTCTTCCCCGGTGTTAGGTTCTTCATCACTCCCACTGCATCAGAGTGTCCTGCCCTGCCAAGTGAGAACTCGGCAAGCATCACGGGTATGCCCAGCAACAGCACACAACCCAGATACACCAGCAAGAATGCCGAGCCTCCATTGCTCTGCACCACACTGGGGAAGCGCCATATATTGCCCAATCCTACTGCCGACCCTACGGTGGCGGCTATCACTCCTATTTTTGAACCGAATCCGGCTTCGTTATGTTTCATTTTATCTAAATTTACTCGCTTTTTCAGCTTGTTTTATCGTAATTTTGCCAATTTTGCTTGCAAATTTACAAACTTTTCTCCGAATCGACTAATTACTTGCTAAAATTTTGCCACTTACAATTTAATTATTAATTTTGTAGTTACATATTGTGCAATAAATTAAGCAACGTTACCTTATCAAACATTTTTAATTAACTGCCAGTTTATGAGACGATTTATCAAAAATCTGCCGGTAGGCATCGCTTCAGGAATTGTCACCATTATTGCCATCTATCTCTCGCTTAGCTCTAATCCGCTGGGAGATACCGACATCATGCTTTTCGAGAATGCCGACAAATTTTTCCACGCTGTGATGTATTTTGGTGTTACGAGTGTTTATTATTTAGATTATGCCAAGTCGCGCCTGCCCCACCACACCAAGCTGAACGGCGAGGCTGCCGTCACTGTGGCTGCTATTGTGTTTAGCGGACTGATGGAAATCGGTCAGGGACTAATCGGGAACCGCACAATGGATCCGTGGGACTTTGCCGCTAATGTGGCTGGAGCCTTGCTTGCTTTTGTCTTCGTGAAGTTCTACTTCATCACGGTGTTCCGTCACTATCTCTTGCGCCATCACCGCCACCACCATTCGTCGCACCGCAAATCTAATGAAGCGAGTGAATAAAATATTACGTTGGGCTTTGCGCGTGGCAATATGCCTTCTGCTGATGGCTTTATTGTCGCCGGCATTGCTCTACGTGCCTTTTATTCAAGACGTCATCAAGAATTTTGCCATAAGCAAGGCTTCCGAAGCCACAGGTTGGAACATCTCGCTCAATCGAATCTTGCTGAAATTCCCGCTCAATGTGAGCCTCGACAGCCTCGTGATTGCCACCTCGCCCACCGACACCATGATTGCTGCCGGTAACCTCACTGTGAGCGTAAAGCCGCTTCCATTGCTGCGAAAGGAGCTTGCCATCGAGGGGGCTCAGCTTTCGGGCGGCTCTTATCACCTACTCAGCGAGGACGAGTCGATCGACATTAAAGTTGCCGTCGATCGCTGCCGATTCGGCGTAACCCTCATCGACTTAAACAACAACGCAATCATTGCCACCGACGCTTCACTTTCAGGCGGACAGATCACTTTACTCTCCTACCCAGAGAAATCGGTTGTAAAAGAAGACACTACCGCAGCAGCCCCCTGGCTCATCAAGGCTGCTTCTATCAAGCTCCACGATGTGTCTTATTCCATGCAGATGCTGCCCTACATTGAGTCGCTCGATGCTCATGTTGCCGATGCCGTACTCTCCGACGGAGTAGTCGATATGCAGCGATACGCAATCGATGCCCGGCATCTCGGCATCTCGGGCTTGGATTGCCGATACATCTACCCCGACACCGTAATTGCTCCTGCCGACTCTATCCCGGTCACCGACGGCACAGTGCCATGGACCGTTACCGGCAAATCAGTCAGCCTCACCGATGCGCACGCCGTCTATGCTCTTTCCGGTCATTCTCCACTCAATGGGCTGGATATGGAGTACATCGAAGCCGACAGCATCAACATCGCAATCAACGAATTCTATAACCGTGGCACCACTCTGCGCGTGCCTATAACCGGCATTACCGCCCGCGAGCGTTGCGGATTTGCCATCAAGTCGGCTCACTGCATCTTCGAGATGGATAGCACTCGCCTTGCCGTTACCGACCTGAATATCGCCAATGAGCAATCCTATCTCATGGGCGCCATTGAGAGCAATGCCACCTTCGACCGCTTCAATGCCAACGTCAAGGCTTCGCTCTCCTCAGCCGATGCACGGCTCCTCTATCCCTCCCTCGCCTCTATGCTGCCGCAAGGCTACCCGCGCTCCTTTAATCTCACGCTTGCTGCAAGCGGCACCATGCAGCGGGTGAATCTCACCAAGTGCCTCCTCAATATGCCGGGTGTGGCGCACCTCACAGCAAAGGGCTTTGCCACCAATATCAATGACCCCAAGCGTCTTGGCTGCAACATCACGTTCAACGGAAACACCGGCAATCTCAACCCGATTAAAAGCTATCTCTTTGCCGATGCCGAAATGCGGCGAAGCGTAAATCTTCCGCCTCTCAGCATCTCGGGCAATGCTACCGTTGCCGGCAACGACTACAAGGGTAATCTCGCTCTTGCCATGCAATCGGGCGACGTGCTTCTCGATGCCGCCTGGAATGGCTCACGCAATGCCTACAGCCTGCATTTCGATGCTGCATCGCTTCCGCTCAATGCTATTCTTCCCACTTCCAAGCTCCACCTTCTCACTGCTCGTGGCTCGGTGGAGGGCGAAGGACTCGACTTCTTCAAGAAATCTACCCGACTGAATGTAGATCTCACTATCGACACGCTTTTCTATAACACCAACCGCTACTATGACATAGTGTTGCGCGGTGCTCTCGCCAATGGTGACTTTGACATCAACCTCGATTCCGACAACCCCAACTGCCACTTCAGCACCACCGCTAATGGCAAGATTGAGTCTAACCGCTTCATTTTCTCCCTCGACTCCGATATCTCCGACCTCAACCTCACTGCGCTCCGCCTGATGGACGTCACTTCAGCCGGTAGCTGCCGAATGAGCGTTTTCGGCGACATCGACATCGCTCAAAGCGACTATGATGTGACTGCAAGCATCGCCAACCTACGCTGGACTTTCGACGACAATTTCTATTACACCGACCTCATCGATGCCGGCTTCGTTGCCGACAGCTCTCACATCGATGCCCAGCTCTCCAACAACGATTTTTCCATCGATTTCGACTCGGAGTGCTCACTCGACACTCTCACAGCCAAACTCGATGATATTTCCCGTGTCGTAACCAAGCAAATAAGCGAAAAATATCTCAATTCCGACTCACTGCGCGGACGACTGCCGGCAATGTCGTGTGAAATCGAACTCGGCACACATAATCTCGTGCAGCAATACCTCCTCCACACGGGCATCTCCTACAACAGGGGAAACATAATGCTTGCCAACGACTCTACTTTCTATCTGCGCGGCATCTTCGACCGCCTGAAAGTGAGCGACACTCAAATCGACACCCTGCGATTCGGTGCCGTGGAACTTAATCATCGCATCAACTGGAAGATTCACGCCGGAAACGCACGCGAACACATTCCCGGTCTTGCTCGTGCCGACCTGAAGGGCTTCATCAATGGCTCTACACTACAGGCTCAATTCTCTCAGCAAAACTTCGACAACCGCACCGGCGTGAATGTGGGAGTTTCTGCCCATCTCACCGACTCTACCGTGCGTGCCAACATCTTCCCCGACGAAATCACTATCGGCTACAAGCCTTGGACCGTGAACGAGGGCAATTTCATTGCCTTCAACTATGCATCCAAGCACTTCGATGCCAATCTGCGCCTCACTCAAGGCAACAGCCTCGTGTCGCTCACTACCGAGCACTCCGATGACGGTTCTGAGAATGAAGACGTCCACCTCGTCATCAACAATCTGCAAATTGCCGACTGGCTCTCTATTTCGCCATTCGCTCCTCCGGTAAAGGGCTTGCTCGGTGCCGACTTCTCAGTGAAATACAACACCTCCAACATCTGGGGAAATGGAATGATTGGCATCACCGACCTGTATTACGGCAAGCAGCGTGTAGGCTCGCTGCAAATGAACTCTCTAATCGACCTCAACCCCACCTCGGGTGGAACTATGGCTACAGCCAACGTCGAAGTCGATGGCAAGCAATGCGCTGTGATTTTCGGCGCTCTCAACGACACAGTCCCCGACAATCGCATGACTCTGTCGCTTGAGCTTCACAAATTCCCTCTCCGCATCGCAAATCCTTTTCTCCCTCCCGGCATGATGAGCGTAAAAGGCTACCTTAACGGCATGATGACCGTTGACGGCACTTTTGAACGCCCCAACATCAATGGCTATCTACAGTGCGACTCCACTTCGATAGCTATGCCGGTGTTTGGCTCAAGCATCACATTGCCCCATGACAGCATTCCCGTTGACTCAAGTGTAATACACTTCAATGACTACCGCATCTATGCCCTCAACGAGAATCCTATCACCACTACCGGCAGAATAGATATGCGCAACATATTCTCACCAGGCATGGAGCTGCGGCTCAGTGGCAAAAACGTGCAATTTGTCGATAGCAAGCAGACCCGCAAATCTCAGATATTCGGCAAGGGCTTCCTCAACCTCGACGCTACTGCCCGCGGAAACCTCGACAATATCCACCTCAACGCCCGTCTGGCTCTGCTCTCAGGCACAAATCTCACCTATGTACTCCAAGAGGACGTGAACTCTATTGCTGCCCGGCAAGAGCAGCAACTGGTGAAATTCGTGCAGTTCAACGACAGCTCCTACGTAGTCACCGAGGAAAAAGAACGCACCACTATGGGTAACATCACACTGACTGCCGACATTCAAGTGCAGCAAGGCACTTCTTTCACGGTATTCCTATCCGACAATGGAAAAGACCGCGCTGAGATTGTCGGCAACGGCGACCTGCGACTTGCAATGAACCAACTTGGTGACAAGACTATGACCGGACGCTTCAACATCGACGATGGCTTCGTGCGCTACTCCCCTCCTCTCATATCTCAGGTTGACTTCAAGTTTAATAGCGGCAGCTACATCCTCTGGACCGGCAACCTCATGAACCCTACACTCAACCTATCGGCAACCGAGTCGCGCAAAGCCAACTACACCGGCTCCGACGACAACTCCCGTATCGTCAATTTCCAGATAGGGCTCTCTGTGACCAATTCTCTTGCCAATATGGACGTGCAATTCGACCTTGATGCCCCCGACAACCTCACGCTTCACAACGAGCTTCAATCCATGTCGCCGGCACAGCGCTCGAGTCAGGCAGTCAATCTGCTTCTCTACAACACCTACACCGGACTCGACTCCAAGGCAAGCGGCAACCTCTCGGGAAATCCGCTGTTCTCTTTCGTCACCTCGCGCATCAATAGTTGGGCTGCAAGTGCCATGAAGGGCATTAACGTGTCGTTCGGTCTCGACAACTACACCGAAACTCACGACGGTGTATCGTCGCGTGCAATCAAATACAGCTACCAGGTGTCGAAGTCGCTTTTCAACAACCGCTTCAAGATTGTGGTGGGCGGCGACTACACCCAGGGAACAACGTCGTCGGAAGATATTGCCCAAAACCTCTTCAACGACGTGTCGCTCGAATATATGCTAAACAAGAGCGGAAACATGATTCTCCGCCTTTTCAACCACAAGGGCTACATCAATGTGCTCGAAGGTGAAGTGACCGAAACCGGTGTGGCTTTCGTGTATAAGCGCAAACTCTCAAATCTGCGCTACCTATTCAGCTTCCTCAATCCATTCGCGCCAAAGCCTCCAAAGGACACCGCCAAGCCCGCCTCATCCGCCCCATTAGTCCCATTAGACTCATTAGACTCATTAGACTCATCCCACTCATCTGACAATCCCACCACCACTCAAGAATAGCTATGCCCAACAAGCCTTTGCAACATATTATCCACTTCTTGCTCCTCACCGCCTGCCTTGCAGTGGTGAGCTGCTCTACCACCCGACGCATCGACCCCGATGAGGTGCTCTACATTGGTGTTGACGGCATGAAAATCACCACTGCCGATAGTCAGCGCGTTGATGATGGCGTCAAGACGAGCCTCGACGATGCCATAAATGTGAGTCCTAATGGCGCAATCATATCTCCATGGCTGCGTTCTCCGCTGCAATTCGGCTTGTGGATATATAATTGGGGCGACTCCACCTCCACCGGACTGAAGCGGTGGATAGTTGACCATCTCGGTCGTACACCGGTGCTAATCAGCGACGTCAAGCCCGACTTGCGCCTCGAAATGATGCGCGACGTGCTCAACAACAATGGCTACTTCGGCTCTTCGGCTTCCTATGAACTTCTCTACAGCAAAGACCGCCGACAAGCCGAAATTCTCTATCGCGTGAACCTCACAAAGCCTTACACCTTCAGCAACATCGAGTTCTTCCACCCAACAACCCGGCTCGAGAACTACATCGACTCGGTGGCTCAGCGGCAGAACTATCTCTCTGCCGGAAACCGCTACTGCACCGACTCGCTCGACATGGTGCGTAACCGCATCACCGACATCGTGCGCAACAACGGATATTATTTCTTCAAGCCTCAATATATCGAATATCTTGCCGACACCACGCAGCTTCACCGCCAAATGGCTCTAAAGCTCGTGCTTGCCGACAACATTCCGGCTACTGCGCTCAAGAAATACTACATAGGCAACGTCACCACCAATATCTACAACTACTATGGCGTAGATGACAACCCCGACACCATTGCCACCCCACGCTGCACGCTCATCAAGTACAATCCCGTGCGTGTGCGACAGAATGCCATTTCCTCAGCCATCTCAATGCGGCACGGCAGGGCTTTCTCGGTGAGATCAATCGAACGCACCCAAAGCAACCTTTCGCGGCTGGGCATCTTCAGCAGCGTGGATATCAGCACCACTCCTATGGATTCTATCACGAGCGACACGCTCGACGTAACTATCGACTGCCGCCTCGACCTTCCGCTCGAAACCAAATTTGAGATTCAAGCTGCCTCCAAATCAAATAGCTACATCGGTCCGTCGGCGGTGCTCGGACTGACCAACAAGAACCTCTTCGGCGGCGGCGAGCAACTCTCTACCGAACTGAAATTCTCCTATGAATGGCAGACCGGCAAGAACGTGGGAAACAAGCTCAACTCCTACGAGGTGGGCGCCAACGTGAACCTAATGTTTCCTCGACTGCTTGCACCAAGCTTCGTCGATCGCTCACGTCGCTACATCAACCGCACAAATATATCGCTCAGCGCAAGCCTAATCAATCGCCCCAAATACTTCAAAATGCTCGATGCAAGCATAGGCATGAAGTGGGAATGGCACGCCACACGATTCTCGCTCAACGAGTTCTCCCCTCTCACACTGAAGTATTCCAAGCTGCTCAACTATAGCGACGATTTCTCGAAAATGGCTTTGGACAACCCAATAATCGCCAACAGCTTCGACGACAAGTTCCTGCCTATGATGACCTACTCCTACACCTACGACCGGCGGTTCGATAGCTGTAACTCTCTCAACTGGAACTTCTCGGTAGCTGAGTCGGGCAATGTGATATGCGGCATCTGGGCTCTCACCGGCTCTCATGGCGGCAAGGACTCAAAATCACTATTCGGGACACCGATATCGCAGTTTGTGAAGGCTTCTACCCAGCTCGTCTATTCACACCAGTTCCTGCCCGGACACTGGCTCGTGGGACGCACCTACCTTGGCATTGCACACGCCTACGGTAATTCCTCCGAAGTTCCTTTCTCCGAGCAATTCTATGTGGGCGGCTCCAATTCACTGCGTGCCTTCACAGCCCGCTCTATCGGCCCCGGACGCTATCACGAGAATAACAATTACTTTGAATTCTTCGACCAATCGGGTACCTTCAAGTTTGAGTTGAATCTCGAATACCGTTTCCCGATTATCAGCCAGCTCCACGGAGCACTCTTCATCGATGCCGGCAATGTGTGGATTCTAAAGGAAGATGAACTGCGCCCCGGAGCAATGCTCTCGGCAAAGCACTTCTTCGACGACCTCGCTCTGGGCACCGGTGCCGGACTGCGTTTCGATGCCGGATTCATTGTGGTTCGCGCCGACCTCGGCATAGGCATTCACTACCCCTATGAAACCTCAAAATCGGGCTACTACAACATGGAGTCGTTCAAGAACTCCCTCTGCCTCCATTTCGCAATCGGCTACCCCTTCTGAGCACCACTATGCACCGCCCGAAAACAAAAAAGGAGCCTCCACTATGGGGCTCTTTTTGATGAATAGGGGTATCGGCAACTTAGCCGATAAAATTCTCAATCGTTTCTGCCGAAGGATTCACTGCCACTATCTTGCCCTCGGGCGAGATGAGCATTGCACAATATCCATTCTCCAGGTTATAAGCCTTGAAAATGCCCGATGCGCTTCCTTCTGCATCGCGGAACTGCGACTCTGCGGCAAGAGCGTCGTTTTTCACAATCTCATTATAGACTGCCGCCGACGGGTCATAGTTCACAGCAACAAACTCCATTTCTGCATGATTGCGGGCAAGCCGGTCGTAGGCTATCGTAGCTATTCGCGACTCTGCATCGGTCGAGGACCAAAACGATACGAGCACATAGGCTCCTCTCAACTTCTGCAATTCCACCTTGTTGCCATCTTTCTCAACGCTGAACCCCGGTGCCGTGTAACCAATGCGGCTGTCGGCCGGCGTTTCATAGCGCGCTGATGTGAAGATGAAGATGAATGCTGCAATCACAATCAATAATAACTGTTTCTTCATCTAATTCAATTAAAAGTTGATACTAAAGGTCCTGTGTGGCTGCCTTCGGGCTGCCAAGCACCGCGAGAACATCTCGTGGGTGCGACCCCTGCCGATTTTCGGCTCTTAATCAATACATAGATTACCTAAAACGCTGCAAAGTTAAACAAAAAAATCGATTCTGCCAAATTTTTAACTCACCGGATCCTGAGCTACCATTGATTATCAACTACTTATCCTACACTAAAATGCCAGTTTAGTTAATTCCCTAAAATAATTTAACTTAATTCTGTTAAATAAGCTTGAAAACGCATCATCAAGGCTTTATTCCTCACTTTTATAGCCTCTAAGTCATAGAATATTTTTGCATAGCACTCAATTTTGCATATTTTCTGCATACATTGCCGATGAGTTTAACCTAAAATCCGCAACTATCATCCAATACACGATTAAGGGTAGATT
>CALZFJ010000002.1 GCA_945645715.1 uncultured Prevotellaceae bacterium
TGACCGGCAGCAATATGATTTAAGCTGTCTAATAGCCTCATAGGATATTATCACTTTATAGGCTGTTAAATAGCCTATCACACCAAGCATCTGTTTCATTTTTCTTTTTGAAAGAATAGAAATGAAACAGATGTTTTTGCTTTATCGTAATTTTATTTGATTTTTTTAGCTATATATTTTGCTATTAATAAAAAAATATCTACCTTTGTTGCGCAACGAAAGCAAAAACCTTTATTTGCGAAATATGCTTATTGCATAAACCTACCATAAACATAAAGCAAGGCTTTTGTTGCACATTAGTTTAATATAAAACGAAAGTTTTCAAAACCCAACTGAAAAACGATATGAACAGCAACGGTGAATCTCATTTCGACGTCATTATCATAGGAGGTGGTGCCACAGGTGCCGGCACGGCTCGCGACTGCGCTATGCGTGGGCTGAAGGTGCTGCTCGTGGAGCGGCACGACTTCGCTTCAGGTGCCACAGGACGCAACCACGGCTTGCTGCACAGTGGCGCCCGCTATGCCGTCACCGACCACGAGTCGGCTGAGGAGTGCATCAAGGAGAACATGATACTGCGTCGCATCGCCTCGCACTGCGTTGAAGAGAACGACGGACTTTTCATCACGCTGCCCGAAGACGACCTTGCCTATCAAGCAAAATTCGTTGAAGCCTGCACTGCCGCCGGAATCAACGCCGAAGTCATCGACCCGGCATTGGCACGCAGCCTGGAACCTTCGGTCAATCCCGAGCTAATCGGTGCAGTGCGTGTTCCCGACGGTTCAATCGACCCTTTCCGCCTCACCACTGCAAACATTGTCGATGCTAAGCTGCACGGTGCTGAAGTGCTCACAATGCACGAGATCACCGGCTTTGTCATCGAAAATGGGCGTATGAAGGGTGTGAAGCTCCTCGACCACCGCACAAAGCGTACCAAGACCATATACTCCTCTATTACGGTCAACGCCGGAGGTATCTGGGGGCACAACATAGCCCAATTGGCGGGTGTCACAGTGAATATGTTCCCGGCAAAGGGCGCTTTGCTCGTCTTCGGTCACCGTGTGAACAACATGATCATCAATCGCTGTCGAAAGCCGGCAAATGCCGACATTCTCGTGCCGGGCGACCTAATCTGCGTAATCGGAACCACCTCAAGCCGCATTCCATTCGATGAATGTGACAACATGCACGTGACGCGCGAGGAAGTGGATTTGCTGCTCAGCGAGGGCGAAAAGCTCGCACCATCGCTTCGCAACACCCGCATTCTCCGAGCCTATGCAGGCGTACGTCCTCTTGTGGCAAGCGACAGCGACCCCTCAGGGCGTAGCATCAGCCGCGGTATCGTGCTCCTCGACCACGAGACGCGCGACGGTCTCGCAGGCTTCATCACCATCACCGGCGGAAAGCTTATGACCTACCGACTTATGGCTGAATGGTGCACCGATTTAGTATGCCGGAAGCTCAATAGCGACCGTAAATGCCAAACTGCCGAAATCGCCCTTCCCGGCTCGCGCAAGGAAGAGTCGCAGGCCCGCAAATACTACGATATTCACGGCTCTGCACAGGGTCCGAAATACTCTCTCGACGGTGTACCACAGCCGTCACGCGATGCTTCAGCCACAGCCGTAACTTCAGCTTCTCAAGCAGAGACAGCCGACAAGTCGGCTGAATGGCGACATGGCTCAATCAATGCCGAAATCAATGCCACCGATGCCGATTCACGGGCACTCGTGTGTGAGTGCGAAGAAGTTTCAGTAGCCGAAGTGGAGTATGCCATCAGCAACCTACACATCGACAACCTCGTGAACTTGCGACGCCGCACCCGTGTGGGCATGGGCACCTGCCAGGGTGAACTTTGCGCCTGCCGCGCTGCCGGACAGCTTGCAAAGGCGGGACGCTGCGCACGCAGTGCTCAGGACGACCTTGAGAAGTTCCTCCAGGAACGCTGGAAAGGCATGTATCCGGTTGCTTGGGGGCACACATTGAGTGAAGCCCAGTTCACCTCCTGGATCTATGAAGGCGTATATGGACTTCCTGTCATCGAAAATAAATAATAATAAAACCTCAGAAGCATGAGATTTGACACTATAATAATAGGAGGCGGCTTGAGTGGACTGACTTGCGGAATCGCACTCGCAGAGCGCGGTAAGCGGTGCGCCATCGTCTCTACCGGACAGAGCGCCCTGCATTTCTGCTCGGGTTCATTCGACTTTCTGGGCTATGTGAATGGCTTCGACGTGGAAACGCCGGCAACAACGCTTGCAAAAGTGATTCCTGCCGACCACCCCTACGCCAGAATCGGAACAGACCGCGCTATCGCCATAGCACGTACTGTCCCCGAGTTCTTCGGACGCATGGGCGTGAAAGTTAATGGTTCTATCGAGCGTAATCACTACAGAATTACACCCCTTGGTATCATGAAGCCCACTTGGCTTTCGCTCGACGACTTTAATGTGATTGCCGAGAAATCAAAGCTGCCTTGGAAGAAGGTTTCAATCCAGAACATTGCCGGATTCCTCGACTTCCATACAGCTTTCGTTGCCGACAACTTTGAGTGCATTGGCACTCTGTGCACAGTCAGCGCATTCAATACGCCTGAGTTCGAGCGTCTGCGCACCAATCCTTCTGAAATGCGTTCTACCAACATTGCACGCCTCTTCGAGGGTAACGACGACCTCATAAGACGCTGTGCCGACGTAATCAACCGCAACGCCGGTGATGCCGAGGCGGTAGTTCTACCCGCAGTATTCGGGCTACTCGACAGCCATGCTGTGGAGGTGCTTAAAGCCGCAGTCAGACTGCCCATATGCTTCATTCCGGTGCTACCGCCATCTGTCCCTGGTATTCGCACCCAGCTCACCATGCGCCGCCGCTTTGAGGAACTTGGCGGAACATATCTTCTTGGCGACAGCGTCACAGCCGCACACCTCGAAGACGGAAAAGTGCTGTCGCTAAGCACTACCAATCTCGGCAACGATGCCCTCGCAGCCGACAATTTCGTACTCGCCACCGGCAGTTTTTTCAGCCACGGCATTGAAGCTCACCCCGACAAGGTGGTAGAACCATTATTTGGTGCCGACGTAAATGCAGCTACCGACCGCGACGACTGGTATTGCCACGACGTATTCGGAGAACAGCCATACATGAATTTCGGCGTAGCCACCGACGGCGATTTCAGTGCCACAATAGGAGGTAAAGCCATAAGTAATCTCTATGTTGCTGGTGCGGTGTTAAGTAAGTTCAATCCTATTAAGGAGGCAAGCGGAGCAGGCGTGTCGATAGTCACTGCCATGCACGTTGCCGACATCATCACTAAAAAAAACGAGTAACTGCAATATGACTGACCACACTATGAACATAAGCGAAAACAACTTCGAGCAGTGCCTCAAGTGCACAGTGTGCACGGTGTATTGCCCCGTTGCCGCCGTGAAGCCCGAATATCCCGGTCCGAAGCAGGCGGGTCCCGATGGAGAACGTTTGCGCCTTAAGAAACCCGCATTCTTCGATGAGTCGCTGAAATACTGCCTCAACTGCAAGCGCTGCGAGGTAGCCTGTCCGCACGACGTGCGAATTGGCGACATTATCCAGTCGGCTCGCATCAAGTACAGCACCAAGAAACCCGGGCTCCGTGAGATGATGCTTGCCAACACCGATTTCATGGGTACGGTGGCAACCACTATGGCCCCCGTAGTCAATGCTTCGCTCGGTCTGAAGCCGGTGAAAGCGATTCTCGATAGCGTGATGAAAATCGATGCCCACCGCACATTCCCAAAATACGCCTCGCAGAAATTCGAGACATGGTATCATCGCCACGCCGAAGCTGACCAGGCAAAATACGCCCACCATGTGAGCTTCTTCCACGGTTGCTACATCAACTACAACTACCCGCAGCTCGGCAAGGACTTCGTGCGCGTTATGAACGCCCTCGGATATGGTGTCCATCTCCTCGACCGAGAAAAATGCTGCGGCGTTGCCCTGATATCAAATGGACTGATCGACCAAGCTCGCCACCAGGCTGAGATTAACCTCGACTCTGTGCGCAAATCGGCAGCAAAAGGAATGTCGGTGATTGGTGCTTCTTCTACGTGCGTATTCACCATGCGCGACGAGTATCCTCACCTCCTTGGCATCGACAATGCCGACGTGCGCAACAGTATCAATCTCGCCACACGCTTCATCTTCTCTCTGATCGACAGCGGCAAGGCAAAAATCGCTTTCCGCCCCGACTACAAGCTGCATCTCGCCTACCACACCGCATGCCACATGGAAAAAATGGGCTGGGCAATTTATTCAATTGAAGCTCTACGCATGATCCCGGGCGTAAAACTCACAGTGCTGCCCTCGCAGTGCTGCGGCATCGCCGGAACCTACGGCTTCAAGAAGGAGAACTACCCCACTTCGCAAGCTATCGGCTCTACTCTATTCCGCAAGATTGAAGAGATAAAACCCGACTATGTGGTTACCGACTGCGAAACGTGTAAATGGCAAATCGAGATGTCAACTTCGGTATCGGTGAAGCACCCCATCAGCATTCTTGCCGATGCCCTCGACTTCGACCGTACCACTGCTCTCAACCTCAAAACCTGACGTATTTGTCACATTTTGGTTAAATTTTTGAGACTACTTCAATGTAACCCTAAACCATTCACAAAAATAGTATCTATTTTCCGAAAAATATACTAATTTTGCATTACGACATAAAACAAGAAACTTAAACAATATTATTTTACACCTAAAACTACTATGGCAAATTTATTAGCACCTCCAGCCCACAAGCCTGAACAGACAGGTCCTGAGGCTGACAAGCGTTACAAAGCATTACGCCTTCAAGTGTTCATGGGCGCATTTATCGGATATGCAGCTTTCTACATTGTCCGTAAGAATTTCTCAATGGCAATCCCGATGCTTGCCCCATTCGGTTTTGAAAAGGGCGAACTCGGTACGGTTCTTGCAATGAATGCTGTTGCCTACGCACTCTCTAAATTCCTCATGGGTAGTGTGAGCGACCGTAGCGATGCACGAAAGTTCCTCCCGTTGGGACTTATCCTTGCATCTCTCTCAATGATGTTCATGATTGTGCCTATCACTGCTTTTGGCGACAATCACGCAATGGCAATCGTGCTCATGGGTGTCCTCAATTTCCTCGTTGGCTGGTTCAACGGTATGGGTTGGCCTCCGTGCGGTCGTGTGATGACTCACTGGTTCTCGCAGACCGAGCGCGGCACAATGATGTCGATCTGGAACTGTGCCCACAATGTGGGTGGTGCTCTTGTCGGCCCTATGGCTGTTTACGGAGCCACTTGGTTCGGTTCTTGGTTCTATGCCAACCAGCCCGACCACTACTTCCTCATCGGTACATTCGTGTTCCCGGCAGCTACAGCAATTCTCATTGCGATCCTTGCCTACTGCCTGCTTCGCGACACTCCTCAATCGTGTGGTCTTCCCTCTGTTGAGAAATGGCGCAACGACTATCCAAAGAACTATAGCGAGAAGTCGGAGCAAGTGCTCTCTACTAAGGAGATTTTCTTCAAGTACGTCCTTAATAACAAGTTCCTCTGGTACATCGCCATTGCCAATGCGTTCGTGTATATGGTACGCTACGGCTGCCTCGACTGGGCTCCTACAATCCTCACTGAGAAGGGCGTGAACCTGAAAGATGCCGGTTGGGCTTATTTCGCCTACGAGTTTGCTGCTATCCCCGGCACACTCATCTGCGGCTGGCTATCCGATAAGCTCTTCCATGGTCGCCGTGCATTACCCACCATCATCTTCATGGCTCTTGTGGCTGTGTTCATCGTCACCTACTGGCTCTTTATGGACAACCTCACAATCGTGATTGCATCGCTCATTGGCATCGGATTCTTCATCTATGGCCCCGTGATGCTCATTGGCGTGCAGGCTCTCGACCTTGCTCCAAAGAATGCTGCCGGAACAGCTGCCGGTCTCACCGGATTCTTCGGCTACTTCTTCGGTACCGCAATTCTTGCCAACTCACTCATCGGCTACGTTGCCGAAAACGTAAGCTGGGATATGACCTTCGTTCTTCTCATCGGTGCTTGCTTGCTCTCTATCGTGTTTATGGGTCTCACCTATCGCGAGGAACAATATCTGGCTCACAAGAAGTAATCGGGCAGTTTTATTTACTCAAATAGAATAATTGACAAGTGTATGCCACCTGCGCTGCAACCTTAGGGTTTGAGCCATGGGGCATACACTTCCCTGATTTTTCAGCTACTCTCCATTTGGCATTATCCAATGTCAGGAAGTGCAGAATCAATTCACATTGTTAAATCTTTAATCATTAAAATTTCTCTATGATGAAAAAAACAGCATTTTTTCTCGCCTCTCTATTGCTTGGCTCTGCTGCCACATTCGCGCAAATGACGTGCGTAGTAGCTCACCGCGGATATTGGGACGCCGAAGGTTCTGCCCAGAACAGCATTCGCGCTCTTGTTAAAGCCGACTCCATCGACTGCTACGGCTCTGAATTCGACGTGTGGATGACTGCCGACAAGAAACTCGTGGTTAATCACGACCCCGACATCAATGGCATTCACATCGAGACGGCAAAAGCCAAAGACGTGCTTGCTCAAAAGCTAAGCAATGGTGAGAGTGTCCCCACACTTGAGCAGTACCTCGATAGTTCACTCTCATTGAAACCTCGCCTCATTCTTGAGTTGAAACCTCATGCCGACAAAAAGCACGAGGAAGATGCCGTAAAAGCCATCGTGAAAATGGTGAAAGAGCGTGGTCTTGAAGCCAACATGGAATATATCACTTTCTCGAAGCCCGGATTTATCAATCTTATCAAGTATGCACCCAAAGGCACGCCTATTCTATATCTTGCAGGCGAGCTCACTCCTCGCGAAATTAAGGCTATGGGCGGAACCGGCATCGATTACCACTACAGTGTGCTGAAGAAAAATCCTTGGTGGATCGACGAATGTCATGCCCTCAACCTTCGCGTGAACGCCTGGACTGTGAATGACGAGAAAACTATGCTATGGTGCATTGAGCACGGTGTGGATATAATCACAACTAATGCGCCCGAGCTTCTTCAACAGCTAATCCGCGAAAAATAAGCAATCATAATTCCCTTAACGCTATGCTACAATATGCTTACGGGAAATCAGAATAGAAAAATTCACCCCTGCCACAGCCATCTGTTGCAGGGGTTATTTCTTAACTCACTGAAAAAAGTGTATTCACTCTAATTGCAGGGGGCATTATTGATATTTCTTCTCAAGCCCTGAGTGAATTGCCTCATAGCACTCTGCCATCATTTTGTCACTATCACCGCTCTGTTCAATGGGGCGATGTATGGTGAGCGTTATTGTTCGTCCGGGCTTAATCATGTAGGTAGTACGTGGCATCACGTCAAACGCTCCATTTATCGTGATTGGCACAAGTGGCAGATTGAAATCGGCAGCAAGCTTGAATGCTCCTCGCTTGAAGCTGCGCATCTTTCCATTCCAGGTGCGTGCCCCCTCGGGAAACACCACAAGCGACATTCCGTCGCGCAGCGTGCGCTTGGCGTTGTCCATTGTTTTCTTCACAGCTGCAGCGCTTGAGCGGTCCACCATGATGTGTCCGGCACAGCGGCATGCCATTCCCACAAATGGCACTTTCTCAAGGCTCTTCTTCATCATCCACTTGAAATTATGCCCTAAAAAGCCATAAATCGAATATATATCATAGCTGCTCTGGTGGTTTGCCACAAACACATAGGAAGTCTGCTTGTCAATAAGCTCCCGGTTCTCCACCTTCACCTTAATGAAAAACAGCCAGCACCAGCATTTTGCCCAGAAATGCGGTGGATAATATCCCCACCACTTTCCGCCAAACAGAATACTGCCTATGCTCGTTGCCAAAGCAATAATAATCGTAACTACCACCAAAATGGGGATAGCAACTAACCACTGATAGAGGAAACTCAATATCTTCATTATCGATTGTATTAATTTTTTTCGTAAGCGATTTATTATGCAAAATTAATATTACTGCACAAAAAAAGCAACACCAAAAACCGATTTTTTGATGTTGCCTTAATCTATAACTCACGGCACATAGCCGCCTCGCAGTCCAATTCGCAGGATAAAAGACTCAAGCCCTCAAGGCTCTCTCACCTCTTACCTCTTACCCCTTACCCCTTACCTCTTACCTCTCAAAGTCACTTCGCCTTTGCCTCCACATCGGGAGCAATCAGCTTGTAACCCTTGCCGTGGATATTGATAATCTCAATCGACGGATCTTCCTTCAAGTGCTTACGCAGCTTTGTGATATACACGTCCATGCTGCGGGCATTAAAGTAGTTATCGTCAATCCAGATAGTCTTCAGTGCGAAGTTACGCTCAAGAATTTCATTCACATGTGCGCAAAGCAAGCTCAAAAGCTCCGACTCCTTGGTGGTAAGTTTAGTTACCTTATCATCTACCATGAGCACCTGCTTCTGCGTGTCGAAGGTAAACTTTCCAATCTTGTACATAGTGATTTCCTTACCCTTCTTGCCTCTCACGCGACGCAAGATTGCTTCAATACGGAATACAAGCTCTTCCATACTGAATGGTTTGGTAATATAGTCATCGGCTCCAATCTTGAAGCCTTCAAGAATGTCTTCCTTGAGCGACTTTGCGGTGAGGAATATGATAGGCACCTCGCTATTGACGGTGCGAATCTCCTGTGCAAGTGCAAAGCCATCTTTCTTAGGCATCATCACATCGAGCACACACAAGTCATATTTACCTTTCAGGAATGCCTTATATCCGCTCTCTCCATCAGCAAGCAAATCGGCACTGAAACCCTTTGCCTGAAGATATTCTCTCAAAAGCATGCCAAGATTCTCATCATCTTCGCATAAAAGGATACGCAATCTTTCTTCCATAATTCTCAATTTTTATTTTATTAGTGGTAATGTAATTATAAAATCTGATCCAACTCCGAGCTCACTCTCCACGCGAATTTCGCCTTTAAGCTCGGTTATCATTTTATGTACGTAGGCAAGTCCCAGACCGAAGCCCTTCACATCGTGGCGGTTGCCGGTCGAAACGCGGTAGAACTTCTCGAATATTTTCTTCAAGTCCTCCTTCTTTATGCCTATACCATTGTCGCTTATCTTTATTTCAAGCTTTTCATCTTGCAAGTTGCGCGTGCTGATCTTAAGATTCAGCGGCACTTCGTCGCGGCGATATTTGAGCGCATTGTCAAGCAGGTTGAATATCACATTTGTGAAGTGCATCTCATCTACGTTCACTATCGAGTCTTCAGCATTAAGCTCGGTCTCTATGTGTCCACCGAATTTCTCCACCTTTATCTTGTAGGTATGCACCACATTTTCAATCACTGTGGTCGCATCTATCTCCTGCAATTTCAGTGTCGCCTTCTGGCGGTCAAACATCGACATCTGCAGTACCTTCTCCACCTGGAAACGCAAGCGCTTGGTCTCATCGTTTATCACTGTGGAAATATGCTGGAGCATCGTCGGACTCTTGCGCACCGAGTCGTCGTTGAGCATCTGCGCTGCAAGCGATATAGTGGAAATCGGTGTCTTGAATTCATGCGTCATGTTGTTGATAAAGTCGTTCTTCATCTCCGACAGCTTCTTCTGGCGGAAAGCCAATATTATCGTGTAGATAAAGATAAACAGCAATATGAACGACAGCACAAACGACGGTATCATGAACTTTATCGACGAGAAAATGTAGTCACCCTTCGTGGGGAACATCACTTTCAGGTAGTTTATCCTGTTCACGGGGTCGCTGGGGAAAATCACCTGCGAATACACATTGCTGCCATCGGGATTTGGCGCATATCCTGCCGAGTGATACACCACATCGCCACCTCTACGCACCACAGCAAACTCAAACGGAAGGTCAAGTCCATTGTTCTCAAGCTCCGAGCGCAAATATGTGCGCACGAGTGCCGAGTCGGCTCGCTCCTCTATGGGACGATTGCTCGATTTGCTCAATATATTCAGAATCACCTCATTAAGCAATCCTTTCTGGTAAAGATACTGCCCTTTGAGTATTTCTTGCATGCTTTTGTAGCGGTCGCGGAAGTTGGTGTTGCTCTTCCCCTCTTCACCTTCCACCTTTATCGTGCTCCAGTTACCCTTTATCTTCAGGCTGGAGTTGCCATCGGGCGACGGAACCGAATATTCAAAGCTGCGGTTCTGCTGACCGTTAGGCAGGTCGCTATAGAACGACGACTCCACGTCGGCGATATCCTCCTCCAGAAAATATTTTGTCTCGTCCTGTTCAAGTGTGGTCGAAACGCCATACAGGCTGCGCTTCACCATCTCCGAGAACTGCTCATTGCGCATCTTCACCATATTCTCCATGTACATTATCTGCACATAGATCAGGCCCAAAAATGCGCACGCCATAACGATTGTCAGTAGCCAAATGGTCGATTTCTTCATAATTGTTTCGTTTAGTTAAGCTTTGTTTTACTGAAAAAACAACGTCATTTTTCACACTTTTGTTCAATCTGACGGCTGTTTATTCTCTTTTCGCATTAACATTACGGCACAAAATTAACAAATTAATGTGAAATTCCAAACTATTTTCCCCCATTTTTTTGCAAATCCCCCTAATTTGTATCTTTTTCACTGCTTTATCACCCTATTCTTCTCCATTTTAACACAAAACATTCATTTGCTCACTCTCGTTTCCCAAAAAATTGGGGAATCCCACGTGTGAGACTCCCCAATATGATTGTTTCGTGTTTTGCTGCTGCAAAACCACTGATAGTTTTATTCTTCGTCGGCATTTGCTTCCTCGTAAGCCTTAAGGAGCTTCTCCTGAACATCGCCGGGAACAAGCTCATAGCTTGCGAAGCGCATTGTGAACGATGAACGTCCGCCTGTGATTGAGCTGAGTGCGGTTGAGTAAGATGCCATTTCCTTCAATGGAACCTTGGCAGTAATTTTCTCAAAGCCCTTCTCGCTGTCCATACCCATGATGATGGCGCGGCGCGACTGGAGGTCGCTCATCACGTCACCCATCTTGTCGCTCGGCACGAGTACCTCTACGTCATATACAGGCTCCAGAATCTTCGGGTTGGCTGCCTTGAAGGCTGTGCTGAAGGCATGGCGTCCGGCAAGACGGAACGAGATTTCATTTGAATCTACCGGGTGCATCTTACCATCGTAGATACATACCTGTACATCGCGGGCGTAGCTACCTGTGAGCGGTCCTTGCTCCATACGGTCCATGATACCCTTAACAATTGCCGGGATAAAGCGTGCATCGATTGCACCACCAACGATACAGTTATGTACCACGAGCTTGCCGCCCCACTCCAGTGGAATCACCTGAGTGTCCTTCACGTTCATCTTGAACTCCTGGTTGCCGAAGCGGTAGGTATCGGGCTTAGGCATATCCTCTACGTAAGGCTCAACAATCAAGTGAACCTCACCAAACTGTCCTGCACCACCCGACTGCTTCTTGTGGCGATAGTCGGCACGGGCTGCCTTGGTGATTGTCTCACGATATGGAATCTTCGGCTCTTGGAAGTTGACCATGAGTTTCTCGTTGTTCTCGATGCGCCACTTGAGTGTACGCAGGTGGAACTCACCTTGTCCTTTCACGATAGTCTGCTTCAACTCCTTCGACTGCTCAACAATCCAAGTGGGATCTTCACCGTGCATACGAGTGAGGATTTCGCTGAGCTTCTCGGCATCGGGCTCATTCTGCGGCTTGATGGCACGCGAATATTTAGGCTCGGGATATTTGATGAAATCGAATACATACTCACAACCCTTGTCGTTAAGAGTGTTGCCTGTCTTCACGTCCTTCATCTTAACTGTTGCACCTATATCTCCTGCAACGAGCTTATCAACCGGAGTCTTGATTTGTCCGCACACGCAGTATATCTGTGCCAGACGCTCGCGGTTGCCTTTTGCCATATTTGTGAGGTCGGCTCCTGCACTGAGTGTTCCCGACATCACCTTGAAATAAGATACTTCACCAATGTGTGGCTCAACGGTTGTCTTGAACACCATGAGGCTGAGCGGTCCGTTTGCATCGGGCTTCACCTCTGTTCCGTCGGTTGTGCAAGGTGACGGCATCTCATCGATAAATGGTACCACGTTGCCAAGGAACTCCATCATGCGGCGAACACCCATATCCTTCAATGCGCTCACGCAGAATACCGGATAGATACTGCGGTCAACGAGTCCCTTGCGGATTCCTTCACGCATCTCGTCCTCTGTGAGTGAGCCTTGCTCGAAGAATTTGTCCATAAGTGTCTCGTCGTTCTCAGCTGCTGCCTCCACAAGGATCTGGTTAAGCTCTTTTGCCTTGTCCATAAGTTCGGCAGGAATTTCGCTGATAGTAGGCACGCCACCGTCGGGCCCCCATGTATAGAGTTTCATCAGAAGCACATCGACCATCGAGTTGAAGCCTGCTCCACAATTTACAGGGAACTGGATCTGCACCACTCTGGGGCCGAATATCTCTTTCATCTGTCCTATCACGTTATCGAAGTCGGCTTTCTCACCGTCGAGCTGGTTCACCGCAAAAATTACCGGCTTGTTGAGCTTCTCGGTAGTGCGGAAAATGTTTTGTGTTCCCACCTCCACGCCATACTGGCCGTCGATAAGAATCACGCCTGTATCGGTCACATTCAGTGCTGTGATAGCATTGCCCACAAAGTCGTCGGCTCCCGGGCAGTCAATCACATTGAGCTTCTTGTTGAGAAATTCAGCATAGAGCACTGTCGAGAACACTGAGTAGCCATATTCCTTTTCTACGGGGAAATAGTCACACACTGTGTTACCTGCCTCCACGGTTCCGCGACGTTTTATAACTCCACACTCATAGAGCATAGCCTCTGCAAGTGTGGTTTTACCTGATCCCTTACTTCCCAACAGGGAGATGTTCTTAATTTCTTTTGTTTCGTAAACCTTCATGTTATTAGTTTTTTACTTAATTTGATATTCTGTTGGTTTATACTTTCCCGAAAAAGCCTCTTTCGCACACCATGAATGTGTCATTTTATGCAAAAGATAGCGTTTTCACAAAAGCGGTCGCAAATTATAAATAATTTCTCAAAATCAGCTATTATTTTTTTATGTTACACAACATATTTTCATTTTTTTGCACTTCTCTACTGCAATTTGTAACCAATTATATAACCAAAATGTCGATATAAGGTCTATGTTTTCATCAAATATTCGCTAAATTTGCAGAAATTTTCAATTACTCTACATTAAAACTGATATGGGAAGTATCCTTCAGATTGAATCTCTCACTAAGTCCTTCGGCGACCGTATCCTTTTCAGCGATATTTCTCTTGGCGTTGCCGAGGGCGACAAGATAGGCATAATTGCCAAAAACGGAACCGGGAAAAGTACCCTTCTGCGCATCATCACAGGCAGCGAGGACTACGATAGCGGACGCATCACATTCCGCTCCGACCTCCGCGTGGGCTACTTGGCGCAAGTGCCTCAGCTCGACCCAAACCTAAGCATTATTGATGTATGCCTCAGTGGCGATGATGCTCTATCGCTTGCTCTACGCAATTATGAGCAGGCTCTTGCCGACGGCAACCCCGACCGCATTGCCAATGCCATTGCTCAGATGGACAGCCTCTCGGCTTGGGACTATGAGATGCGATTCAAGCAAATCCTATCCGAGTTGAAAATCATTGATTTCAGCCAGAAGACCGGCGAATTGTCGGGCGGACAGGTGAAGCGTGTGGCTCTTGCAAAGCTCCTCATCAACAATCCGGAGCTTCTCATTCTCGACGAGCCTACCAACCACCTCGACATCAGCATGATTGAGTGGCTCGAAGGCTACCTTTCGCGAAGCCGTATCGCACTGCTGCTCGTCACCCACGATCGGTACTTCCTCGACAACGTGTGCAACCGTATCATCGAGCTTGCCGACGACACAGTTTATGAGTACCACGGCAACTACAACTACTATCTCACCAAGCGCCAGGAACGTGTGGAAGCCATGAATGCCGAGGTGGCTCGCGCAAAGAATCTGCTTCGCCGTGAACTGGAGTGGATGCGACGTCAGCCTCAGGCGCGTGGCACAAAGGCTCGATACCGCATCGATGCATTCTATGAACTTGAAAAGCGTGCCACATCGCTCAAGGTGGAGAAGGACGTAAATCTCAACGTTCGCTCAGGCTACATCGGCTCCAAGATTTTCGATGCCCACGAGGTGTCGAAGTCGTTTGGCGACAAAACCATACTAAAGGATTTCTCCTACACTTTCGCCCGATATGAGAAGCTCGGCATCGTGGGTGAGAATGGCGTGGGAAAATCCACTTTTGTAAAGCTCCTTCTTGGAGAGGTTAATCCCGACTCCGGCTACTTCGACATTGGCGAAACCGTGCGCTTCGGCTACTACAGCCAGCAGGGCATTTCTTTCGATGGCTCGAAGAAGGTGATTGATGCCGTGCGCGAGATTGCCGAGCACATCTACTTCGACGAAAAAACCTCCTACTCAGCTTCGCAGTTCCTCTCGCTCTTCCTCTTCTCCCCTACCGACCAGCAAAAACTCATAGAGAAACTGAGCGGTGGAGAGAAACGTCGCCTCTACCTTGCCACGGTGCTCATGCGCAAGCCCAATTTCCTCATACTCGACGAGCCTACAAACGACCTCGACATTCGCACCCTCGAAGTGCTCGAAGACTATCTCGACAACTTCAAGGGCTGTGTGATAGTGATTTCACACGACCGCTTCTTCATGGACCGTATCGTCAATCACATCTTTGCTTTCGAGGGCAATGGCGTTATCAAGGACTTTCCGGGAGGGTACTCCGACTATCGCCTATGGCGTGCCGAAAGAGAGCGTGTCGAGCAGCAGGAACGCAAGGAGCACAGCTCTGATGAAAAAGCAGCAGCACAGAATGAGCGCAAGCAGCAGCGTGCCGAGCAGCGCAAAAACAAGATGACCTATGCCGAGCGGCGTGAATTTGAGGCTCTTTCTGCCGAAATCGATACGCTCAATGCCGAGAAAGCTGCCCTCGAAGCTATCTTCAATGGTGGCACTGCCATCGACGACATCGCAGCAAAATCAGCCAGATACGATGAAGTGAAGAACCTCCTCGACGAAAAAGAGCTTCGCTGGCTTGAACTGAGCGAAAAAGAATAATTCACGCAAATTCTTTGCGCAATAAACCACATTTTTGTAATTTTGCATTTCATTAGTTACACAGGCTATGATGCAAAACCGTTTTTCCAGAATATGGCATCTCGCGGCAATGGCTATCGCGCTATTGTCGGTGGTTTCGTGTAGCTCCACTAAGCACGTGCCTGATGGTCAGCTGCTCCTCGACGACGTGAAAATCAATTTCATCGATGAGAAAAAGGTGATGAAACAAACCGACCTCATCAACTACCTGCGTCAGCAGCCTAACCATAAGGTTCTTGGGGGCGTAAAACTTCAGCTCGCCGTCTATAATATCTCCGGCCGTGACAGCGCCAACTGGTTCAACCGGTGGGTACGCCGCGTAGGCTCTGCACCAGTTATCTACGACCACAATCTCACCCTCGCTTCGGCAAAGCAGCTCAGCATTGCCCTCTCCAACAAAGGCTATCTGCACTCCAGCGTCGATGTTGATACTTTCTGCCGATTCGACAAGAAGAAAATCCGCGTAAACTATAATGTCACTCTCGGAAAACGCCATTTCGTTGATAGCATCGGCTTCAATATCACCGACTCCACCCTCAATCGTCTCATTCTTGCCGACTCCGCACACATGCAGGTGAAACCCGGTGTCCCCTTCGACCGAAACACCCTCGACCTCGACCGCCAGTCGATAACCGACCGTCTGCGAAACAAAGGCTACTACGCATTCAATAAGGAGTACATCACCTACACCGCCGACACTGCCGAAAATTCTCAGCAAGTGAAACTCACAATGAACCTGATGCCTCCCTACAAGAACAAGAAATTTGAATACTACACCAGCCATGCTCCCTTCTACTTCCGCAACGTCACCTTCGTGACTAACTACAACCCATTGGAGCAGAACGACAACCAGCAATATAGCGCTACCGATACGGTATTTCACAAAAAAATCACCATTCTCTATGATGAACACTACCTGCGCCCGGGCGTTATCGACGATTGCTGCTTCATTGAGCCCGGCAAAGCCTACAGCAACACAGCAGTCGATAAGACCTATCAGGCTTTTGCCCGCCTCGGCATCGTGAAGTTTGTGAACATTGAGATCGTCCCCGTGGGAGAAGTCGATGGCAAGATTTGGCTCGACGCCTACGTTCTTCTCACCAAAAGCCGCCCACAGACGGTATCCTTGTCACTCGAAGGCACTAACTCCGAGGGCGACCTCGGTTTCGGTATCGGAACCGGTTATCAGCACCGCAACATCGGTCACGGATCTGAGATTCTTAATGCTAAGTTCCGCATGTCCTACGAAAGCCTCTCGGGCGACCTATCAGGACTTATCAACGACAACTACTCTGAATATGCTGCCGAAGTGGGTATCACATTCCCCAAGTTCGTGTGTCCGTTCCTGAAAAAATCGTTCAAGCAGAAGATTCTTGCTTCTACCGAACTTTCCTCTCAGTTCAATTATCAGGAGCGCCCCGAATACACCCGTATCATCGCCGGTATTGGCTGGAAATATCACTGGAGTGAAAAGCAGAACCGCACCCGACACACTTTTAACCTTATCGACCTCAACTATGTGTATCTGCCCAAAAGCCGAGCCGACTTCCTCGACAGCATCAACAACCCGCTGTTGCGTTACTCCTACGAGAACCACTTCATCATGCGCACCGGTTACTCTTTCTATCACACTAATAAGCGCCAATCCACAACGTTCGGTGCAAACCTCTATCAAGAAAACGTTTACACCATTCGTGCAGCTGTGGAAAGTGCAGGTAGCCTCCTTTATGGCATCTCAAAGATGGTGGGACAGAAGAAATCGGCTGATGATGCCTACAAGATTTTCGGTATCAACTACTCTCAATATGCCAAGCTCGATGCCGACTACTCGATAACTCACAATTTCAATCCCCGCAGCTCTCTCGCATTCCACGTGGGGGCAGGCGTAGCAATTCCCTACGGCAACTCCACGGTGCTGCCATTTGAGAAGCGATTCTATGCCGGTGGTGCCAACAGTGTCCGTGGCTGGGGTGTCCGCACGCTCGGTCCCGGTAGCTTCGACGGTCTTAACTCCATGAATAGCTTTATCTACCAGTGCGGCGACATTCGTCTCGACATCAACCTTGAGTACCGCGCAAAGCTATTCTGGGTAATCGAGCTGGGTGCATTCATCGATGCCGGAAACATCTGGACTATACGCGACTATGAAGACCAGCCCGGAGGTGTGTTCAAGTTCAATGAATTCTACAAGCAGATAGCTCTCGCCTACGGTCTGGGCATTCGCCTCGACTTCACCTACTTTATGCTACGTTTCGACATGGGTATGAAGGCTTACAACCCTGCCACCAATCAGGTTCGCTGGCCGCTTGTGTCGCCTCAGTGGAAACGCGACTCTGCTTTCCACTTCTCGGTGGGTTATCCGTTCTGACGCTTGTCACTCACACACTGAAAGATTGTTGAGGATTATTTTTTGTTATAACATTATATACTGACTTAATATGAAGAAATTGGCAATTTTCGACCTCGACGGAACTCTCCTCAACACCATTGAGGATCTGGGTTATGCCGCCAACCATGCGCTTCAGGCTCATGGTTACCCCACTCACAGCATCGCTTCCTACCCGTTCTTCGTGGGCAATGGAGTGCGTCGCCTCATAGAGCGTGTACTTCCCGAAGATGCACGCACCGAGGCAACCATCGACCGCTTGTTGATCACATTCAAGGAATACTACAACGACCATAACACCGACTACACCAAGCCCTACGAAGGAATCCCCGAGCTGCTAAGCCTCCTGTCGTCGCGCGGTGTAGCCATTGCAGTGGCTTCCAACAAATACCAAGCTGCAACCGAGAAGCTTATCAGTCACTTCTTTCCCACCCTGTCGTTCATAGCTGTTGAGGGACAAAAAGAAGGCGTCCCGGTGAAGCCCGACCCTTCAATCGTGTTTGAAATTCTTGCAAAAGCCAAGACTCCGAAAGCCGACACAATCTACATCGGCGACTCTGGCGTGGATATGGAAACTGCTCGCCGCGCCTGTGTCGATTCGGTAGGTGTAACTTGGGGATTCCGCCCCGAAAAGGAGCTTGTGGAGAATCATGCCGACACAATTGTGAACAGTCCCGGCGACATCGCAAAACTCATTTTCAGCAACGATTAGCCCCATTGTGAAAATTTCTGTTTCTCTATCATATTTTTAGGCATTGGCACTACGCCGATTGCTAAAAATATGCTAACTTTGCAAAGCGATTCAGATCGTAACCATAACTCGAATCATTTCAAGTTAAAATCATTCATAAACAAAGTTTTTATTAAGTCCCTATGTGGTTTCTCGATTTATTAACGCAAAGCACTATCGCCCATGCCATTCTTCTCTATGCGTTCGTGATAGCGTTTGGTGTAATCCTGGGAAAGGTGAAAATCTTTGGCGTGTCGCTCGGCGTGACCTTCGTGCTCTTCGTGGGCATCATCGTCGGTCAGCTCTACTACAGCTTCCAGCCCGACGCACCAGCCATCGATCCCGGCGTATTACATTTCATCAAAGAGTTCGGACTTATCCTGTTTATCTTCTCTATCGGTATTCAGGTGGGTCCCGGTTTCTTCTCATCATTCAAGAAAGGTGGCATCGTGCTCAATGGTCTTGCCATGCTTATCGTGGGTCTCGACCTGGTGGTAGCGCTCATCATCTACTTCGGTGTGGGTAACATCAACATCACCGACCTTGTGGGTGTGCTCTCAGGTGCTGTCACCAACACTCCCGGTCTTGGTGCTGCGCAGCAGACTCTCAATGAAGTCAATTATCCCGACGCTGCAAATGCCATTAAGAGCATGTCGATGGGTTACGCAGCCGCTTATCCTCTTGGTGTAGTAGGCATCATTCTCTCAATGATTCTCGTGAAGATTATCTTCAAAATCAACCTTGCCGACGAGACTAAGACCCTCGAAGCCGAGAAGGAGGAGAGCCAACTTAAACCTTACATGATTACCGTTGAAGTTACCAACAGGCTTATCCACAATATGCCTCTGGCTCGACTCATCAGCATCATCGACCGAAACTTCGTAATTTCACGTATGAAGAAGAGCGGTAGCGATGAGATAATTATACCTACTTCAAAGACTATCATCAGCGAAGGCGACCTCCTATATATGGTGATTTCAGCTCAAGATGAAGAGGCTTTCGTTGCCATTATCGGTCCGAAAATCGAAATGGACTGGAAAACCGACGAGCAACAGGGCCCTGTGGTTTCCCGCCGCATCGTGGTTACCAACCATGAGTATTCAGGCCGCAAGATCGGTTCGCTACGCCTCCACATGGGTTACAAGCTTAATGCCACCCGTGTGAACCGTGCCGGCGTTGATCTTCTTGCAAGCCCCAACCTCTCGCTGCAAGTGGGTGACCGCATCACTGTGGTAGGTAATATCGACGATATCAACCGCCTCGCCGAGAAGATGGGTAACTCTATGAAGCGTCTTAATCAGCCTAATATGTTCACCATGTTTGTGGGAATACTCATGGGTATCATCGTGGGTTCTATTCCTATCGCATTCCCTGGTATGTCAGTGCCCATGAAGCTCGGTTTGGCTGGTGGTCCGCTTATCGTGGCTATCCTCATGAGCCGCTGGGGATATAAGATAAAGCTTATCACCTACACTTCTACATCGGCAAGCATGATGCTGCGTGAGGTGGGTATTTGCTTGTTCCTTGCTTCAGTGGGAATAGGGGCCGGCGAGAACTTTATTGGCACTGTGTTCAACTCTACCGGTGCACAATGGGTACTCTATGGTTTCCTCATCACTTTCATTCCTCTGATTATCGTAGGTTGCATCGCCCGCGGTCGCTACAAGCTGAATTATTTCTCTATCCTCGGTCTTCTCTCCGGTAGCTATACCGACCCGCCAGCACTCGCCTACGGCAACAAGACTGCCAACAACGATGCTCCGGCTGTAGCCTACTCTACCGTATATCCGCTCACAATGTTCTTGCGAGTGGTAACCGCACAAATCTTGATTCTTGCCCTCGCCAACTTCTAAGGCGCGACAATAACACAAACACCAATGAGGCTGTGCCACCACTATCGGTTGCACAGCCTCATTATTTTGTCATATGCCTTCGTCATTGTGCGAAAGCAATTTTTTCAGAAGTTAATCTCTATCACCTTGTCGATATCATCAGGAACGGAATCAAGGCTCATAATCACGCCTCCATCGCATCGCTGCACCTTCACCGGCTTCTTTGTGACATAGTCAAATGCCTTGCGCACTTTCCTGTCGCCTATAGGCAGATATAGCGCCTTGTCGGTGAGATTGAGGATATGCACAAAGAGTCGGTTATCCTTCTGTGTGGTCACGCCCCACGCATGTGGCGCTACTATTCCGCCGCGGGTACCATATATGGTCTCGCCATACGTCTTCAGCCACTCGCCCATCTCGCGCAGTCTGTCCACTGCTATTGCAGGAAGTTCGCCATTGGGCTGCGGACCGATATTCATCAGCAGGTTGGCATTCTTGCCGGCTGCATTCACGAGATAATGAATCAGAGTCTTTGCCGACTTATATTCCTGGTCGTTGATTTTATATCCCCACATTCCATTCATTGTCTCGCACGTTTCAAGCGGCAGGCGGCTTATTGCCTGTCCCGACAGTCCTGCTGTGTTCTCGCCGGGAAGGTCGCGCTCAAATATCTGTATGTCCTCTCCATCGAATGGCGTTACATGGTGATTGTTCCCGATAAGGCAACCTGGTTGCAACCTGTGAATCAAGGCATACTGCTGCGGCAACTGCCAGTCGAATCCCGGATTTTCATCTTGATCCCACCATCCATCAAACCATATTGCTCCCACTTTTCCATAGTTTGTGAGAAGCTCGGTTATCTGGTTGTTCATGAATGTATAGTAGCTTTTCCAGTCGCCTTTCGGATTCGGGCGGCCGGTTCCGCGGCCGGTGCGTCCCCACACAGCATCTTCACGCCACCAGTCGATGTGTGAGTAATAGAAGTGAAGTCTTATGCCTTGTGCCTCACACTCCTCGGCAAGCTCTTTCAGTATATCGCGCCTGAATGGCGTTGCATCTACAATGTTATAGTCGGTATATTTTGAGTGAAACATCGAGAAACCCTCGTGATGGCGCGACGTGATGCAGATATATTTCGCTCCCGATGCCTTAATGGCGCTAACCCACTCACGAGCACTGAACTTCGACGGATAGAAGCCGCTTGCAAGCTTTGCATACTCCTTATAGTTAAGGTTGCGGTTGGTCATTGTCCATTCGCCCGTTGCAAGCATACTATAGAGTCCCCAGTGAAGGAATATACCGAATTTTGCATCTTGAAATTCCTCTCGCGACTTCAAATTCTCCTCCGTAGGCACGTAGGGTTGCATCTTAGGTGTGGCGACAGCGTAGGTAGCCCCGGTCGTTGCATCTGCAGTAGCGGCAAGAGCCACACACGGCTGCATTGTCAACGCAAGCAACGCTGCAAGATAAATGTTATGTCTCATAATTCTATGCTTTGGTATTAAAAAGTCTTTCAGTAATATGCATCGCGGTGTCACGCGGTTATTATCTCCGATAGACGGTGTTCAAGCTCGGTGCTTGTCAGTTTCAGATAGATATTTCCTTTGTGGGCAAGCGATATGCTTCCGGTCTCCTCGCTCACCACCACGGCTATGGCATCGGTGGCTTGCGCTATACCCAGCGCCGAGCGGTGGCGTAGTCCCAAGTGGCGCGGAAGGTCGATGTCGTGCGAAACAGGAAGAATGCAGCCTGCCGACATTATCCTCATTCCCGCAATTATCATCGCCCCGTCGTGCAGCGGACTGTTCTTGAAGAAGATGTTTTCTATAAGTCGGGTGTTGATCCGGGCATCTATTATGTCACCTGTGCGCTCATAGTCATCAAGCAGCATATTCTGCTGTATCACTATCAGTGCGCCTGTCTTCGACTTCGACATATTCATCGAAGCATACACCACCGGCATTATCCACTTCTTATCCTCCTCGTTCTTGGCATGCCTATGGAAGATTTTCCTCACAAAGCGCCACCTCTTGTGCGAGCCAAGTTCCACAAGGAAGCGCTTTATCTGGTCCTGGAATATGATGACAAGGATAAGCAGACCGATGTTCATGAACTTATCCATTATCGTACCCATCAGCTTCATGCCGATGATTTCAGATATCACCACCCATGCTACAATGAACGCAAGCACACCAACAAAGATATTGAGCGTGCCCGACTCTTTCATCGTGCGATACACGTAGAATAGCAACGTTGCTACAAGTATTATGTCGATAGCGTCCTTTAATCCAAAATCCATATCCGCATTGTTATTATTTGAAATTAGTATTTATATGCCCCGGTTGTCGCCGCCACTATCTTCACAGTCTCCACGGCAGCTTTCACATCGTGCACACGCAGTATGTGTGCTCCGGTAAGTGCGGCAATTGTGTTGAGCACTGTGGTACCGTTTAGAGCCTCCTCCGGCGTTGTTCCAAGCAGGCGGTAGATCATCGTCTTGCGAGAGATTCCCACAAGTAGCGGGAAATCCATATCTATGAACGCTTCAAGGTAGCGCATTAGCTCATAGTTTTGCTCCACCGTCTTCGAGAAGCCGAATCCGGGGTCGATGATTATATCATTCACACCAAGCAGGCGCAACTTACAAGCTTTTGCCTGAAGGTCCTTTATCACATCGGCAGTTACGCACTCATAATCGGTGAGCTGGGTCATCGTTGCCGGAGTGCCGCGCATGTGCATCAGTATGTAGGGCACACGCAGACTTGCCACCGTCGCAAACATATTGCTGTCGAGGTCTCCTCCCGAGATGTCATTGATAATGTGTGCTCCGCACTCTTCCACGCAGCGCCGTGCCACTTCAGCGCGGAAAGTATCAACCGACGTTATCACACCTGGTGCTTCCTCGGCAATAATTTTAAGTCCCGTGCGCAAGCGACTATATTCCTCCTCGGGTGATATGTCATCTGCACCCCGGCGCGATGAATAGCCGCCAATGTCGATCATGTCGGCACCTTCTTCTATCATCTGCCGCACACGCCGGCGTATCACAGCCTCATCTACCCCACAGCGGCTGCCACTGTAGAACGAGTCGGGTGTCACGTTCAATATACCCATCACTTGCGGCCGCTCAATCGCCACCAAACGTCCGCCGATATTTATGTTGTAACTACAAAATTTTGCCATTCTCACTACATTCTTCAAATATTAATTTACAAAGCTACACAATTTTCACCACAAATCCAAGCCCACACCCCACTTTCACTTCCCCCGCTTCAAGGAATTCTATAAGCACAAAATCATTGTAAATTTATGTGCGTGCAAAACATATGTTTCAAATTTTTTCCTCTAAAGAAATTTTTTCTTTATCTTGCCGGAGTAGAAATCTTGCGGTTTTTTCGTAACTTTGCAACGATTTTTCAGCATTTAAGGACAATTCAATCAATATGAATTATGGAGAAGGAATTTGAATCGGGACTACTCGAAACTGCCGTCAATGAGTTTGCAAAGCTGCCGGGTATCGGTCGCAAGACGGCTCTGCGCCTTGTGCTCTACTTGCTGCGCCAAAACGAAGACGTTGCTCTGCAGTTCGGCGAAGCCATTATCAAGCTACGCAAGGAAATTCGCTATTGCTCGGAGTGCCACAATATTTCTGAGCACGAGCATTGCCCCATCTGCTCCAATCCTCTCCGCGACCATTCCACTATCTGCGTTGTAGAGAATGTGAAAGACGTGATGAGCATAGAGAACACTCATCAGCACAATGGCACCTACCATGTGCTCGGCGGTCTCATTTCACCTATGGACGGCATAGGCCCGCAAGACATCGAAATCGACAGCCTTGTCACTCGTGTTGCCTCCGGCTCGGTAAAGGAGGTGATTCTTGCCCTCAGTGCCACTATGGAGGGAGACACTACAAATTTCTACATCTTCCGACGCCTTGCCCCCTACCCCGACGTGAAAATCACGATGCTTGCCCGCGGTGTGAGCGTGGGCAACGAGATTGAATACACCGATGAGCTTACTCTTGGCCGCTCAATCATCAACCGGACCCTTTTCTCCGACTCTTTCCAGAAACAATAGCAATCGCGCCCAGGCAAAGA
>CALZFJ010000003.1 GCA_945645715.1 uncultured Prevotellaceae bacterium
GTGCGCCGAATGAGAGCCCGTGAAGCGTGCGAATGATGGCAAAGAGCAGCACTGTCCATGCAAGGAAATAGCCTGCAAAGAAGATGAAAAACACAAAGTAGCAAAGCAAAAGCACCGCCTTACGGTTGAAGCTATCTACCATCCAGCCACTGAAGGGGCGCACGAGCAACGCTGTGAGCGTGTAGCCCGAGAGCACGATGCCAATCATCTGCTTGTCGGCATCAAAGGTGTCGCGCAAGTAGAGAGGCAGCACTGGCAATACCACATAGAATGCGAAAAACAGCAGGAAATTGCCTGTGAAAACCTTAACGAAGTTGGCATTCCATAGCCGCTCATTTGTGTTGTGCTTATTTTCCTCAATCATCTTGTCGTTACAAACCAACAAAAATATTCATTTAGTCCACTGTGTGCCTCGCGCAAACGGGTTGAGGCACACAGTGCTATTTTTTAGTCGATGCGTTCGCCGAGCAGTGTTGCGCTCGACACGCTGTTTACTTTCACTGTGATGAAATCGCCCACTTTCTCGTCGCGTGCAGGGAACACCACCACCTTGTTTTGCTGGGTGCGGCCAAACATATCGGAGCGTGAGCGCTTCGAGTAGCCTTCAACGAGAATTTCAAACGTCTTGCCCACGTCGCGGCGGTTGCTTTCGAGTGAAAGTTCGTTCATGAGGGCAATCATGCGGTTGAGTCGGTCGATTTTCACTTCCTCGCTGATATTGTCGGGAAGGAACTTTGAGGCAAATGTGCCGGGACGCTCCGAATACTTGAACATGAATGCCGAGTCGAAGCCCACTTCGCGCATTAGGCTGAGCGTCTGCTCAAAATCCTCCTCGGTCTCGCCATGGAAGCCGGTGAACATGTCGGTGCTGATGCCGCAATCGGGAATCATACGGCGAATGGCTGCGATGCGGTCGAGATACCACTCTCGGGTGTATTTGCGGTTCATCGCCTTGAGCACCGAGTTGCTGCCCGACTGCACGGGGAGGTGAATGTGGTTGCATATATTGGGGCGGCTGGCAATCATTGCAATGATTTCGTCGCTCATATCCTTGGGGTGAGAAGTGGTGAAGCGCACTCGCATTTCGGGTGCGGCATCGGCTACCATGCCAAGCAGAGTGGCAAAATCGACAACAGAGCCATCATCAGGCGATACATAGCGGTAGCTGTTCACGTTCTGTCCGAGCAAGGTCACTTCCTTGAAGCCTTTTGCTTGCAGGTCGCGAAGTTCATTGAGAATGCTTCCTGGCTCACGGCTGCGCTCGCGTCCGCGAGTGTAGGGCACGATGCAGTAGGAGCAGAAGTTGTTGCAGCCACGCATAATGCTGATGAAGCCTCCAATCTTGTTGGCACCGATTCGGGCAGGAATCACATCGCGATAGGTCTCGGTGAGCGATAGGTCGATGTTGATGGCTTTTTCGCCATTTTCGGCGGCAGCGAAGAGGCTTGGAAGGTCGAGATAGGCATCAGGACCAGCCACAATATCCACACCGTGGTCGCTAATGAGGGTTTCTTTCATTCGCTCAGCCATGCAGCCAATAATGCCCACAATGAAGTGGCTGCCACGCTTCTTGCGCATTGCGGCGAGCTGGCTGAGGCGCGAGAATATCTTCTGCTCGGCATTGTCGCGAATGGAGCAAGTGTTAATAAGGACGGCATCGGCGGTTTCAATCTCCTCCGTGACATCGTAGCCAGCCATTTTCATCACCGAAGCAACGACTTCGCTATCAGCCACATTCATCTGGCAGCCGTAGGTCTCAATGAAGAGCTTTTTGCAGTCGGTGTCGGCGGCAGGGTAGGATAGCTTCACACCCTCGCCGAAATTTATTTTGTTTTCGCTCATATAGATTCAAATGTTTTTTTTGAATGAAATGGTGTAACAGCAAATTTTCTGCAAAGTTACGATAAAAACGCGATATTTAGCACTCGCAAGGCAAAGAATGTGGCAGTGAAGAGAAAAGAAAAGGCGCGATTATCGCTCAATGGCTACGTCGTAGCGCAGAAGTCGGTAGGCAACATCGAAAGGCGCAGATTGTAAGCGAGGACGCGAGCCATAGACGTAGTGATAGGCGTGGTTGCGGTCGAACGAAGTCACTTTCACTCTCTGCGATTTCCCCGGCATGATGTCGCATTTCACCTCGATAGTGCGGTCGGCTATCGTCTCGCCATTTGCGGAGTAGTATTTAAGGCGGAGCTTCAGCCCTGTGATGTGATATTTGCTGTGATTTTCTACCACAAACGATTCCCGCTCGTCGCCGGCACGCTTCACGAAGCCGCGAATGGTGATAGCCGAAGCGTCGAAGTCGCAAGGCTGTTCAGCCACAGTGTCGGCAGGCTCATTGATTTGCTGAACCTCGCGAAGCATCTCCATCTTTGGGCGAAGATTGCGCTGTGTGGTGCTCGATTGCTTTGCAGCAAGTGTTATCGGCGAAGCAAAGAGAAGCACAAGGGATATTATAGTGGCAGAGTATTTCATAATCGCCGGAATCGTTTAGAGATAACGTATGCCTGAGCCATAGCCCGAGGTGCCTGTTGGGGTTGGATAGATGCGGCTGAAGCCTACGGGTAACGTCTCGGTTTTTACATCGGGGGTGATGGAAATGCCACGGAACAGGCTCGGCAGAAACCGTGCAAAATTCACCCGCACTTTCAGCTTCATTTCCATGGCGCGTGAGAATGTGAGCATTGAGCCCGAGAGGGTTGCAATCAGTCGGGTGGGAGAGTAGAGCATTGCTCCGCGACGCTCACTATAGAGCCATAGTTCAAACTTGGTGCTGTCGGCACTCGGTGCGAGATATCCAATCACTGTGCCGGGATAGAGGCTAAAATCCTCCGACTCAAGCATCACAATGCGATAGGCAATGCGCGAGGCAAAGTCGGGAGCGCTAAATCGCTCTATTGCCACAGTCATCATCTCATCGGGATATTTCCATACGCCCTCAATGGCATCGAGGTGAGCTTTCCGCATTGCATCGAGGTGCTGTTTCAGCGAGCGGTTGGGTAGCAGTTTAGCACTGTCGGGCACAGTGTTGGTGTAATAGCCTCCAATTGCATAATCGTCGGCGGCAGCACAGCGAGGCACAGCCTGCACTGCATGATGGCAGCCGAGAGCAATGATTGCTGCAATGAATAGCTTCACACACGCCCTTTTCATAGCCGCATTTTCTGATTATTGCATTGAGAAGCGGTAGGTGAGTCCGAAGCTGAGAATTTCCTTAAACTGCCAGTATTTCCAGTCTTCGTGCTTCGCAGCACCGTTGTCGTAGCGTAGGTGCATATAGAATTGGGTGGATAGATACTTGTTGATTGAGAAATTGAAGGTGTGTTCCCAGTCGCCCTGCACCTTGTCGTAGTCGGTGAAGGCATATAGGCGTGAGTTCCAGCTAATTTGCGGAGTGATTTTCCACTGGAAACGTGCTTCGACGCTCGAACCAAACTTATGTTTCGTCTTTTTGCCTTCGTCAACGCCCATCGAGGTGGGGTTCACTCGCGTGTTCTCGCGGCATATCTTCAGGTTGTATGAGAGCGGCGAGAGCGAGAGGTCGAAGTTGGCATAGCCGATTTTGCTTTTGGCGTTGTAGGTCATACCAAGACCGAGATTCAGCTCACCCGGAGTGAGGAACGAAGCTTTGAGGTCGTTGCTATTGGCAGCATAGTTGTTGAGAAGCTGCGTCTTGAATAGCAATGTGGTAGAATAGTACCAGTGCTTGAAAGCCTTGTAACCAAACTTAGAGTTAATCTGCAAGAG
Source organism: uncultured Prevotellaceae bacterium (assembly GCA_945645715.1). GTDB lineage: Bacteria > Bacteroidota > Bacteroidia > Bacteroidales > Muribaculaceae > CALZFJ01. Next base: position 3,748 of record CALZFJ010000003.1, read on the forward strand.
GTCTTCGCTGATGCTATAGCCACGCAAGGAGTCTTGCGGAGCCGACTGGAGACCGATTTTATACTGAATCGTGTTGTCGAACATCAAGTTCTTGTATTTGTTCTGGTTGAGGTTGATGTCCCACACGAAGTTTCCGAGGATATTGAGGTTGTTGTTACCGCCCTGATACCAGTTGTCGGAGAGATAAGCCTGGGAGAAGTGGATAGAGCCGTTGAAAGTGTGAAGCCAGTTGCGCACTTTCACCGGGGTCTCGGCGTCATCGGTGGCAAGCTCAAGTTTCTGGTCAAGAGGCTTCTTTTCAAGCTCCAGCTTGCGGTCGGATGGGTCGGCAACAATCTCATATTGCTTGGGAGGCTCGGGAAGGATGTCGAGGTTGTAGTGGTTAAGCTCTGGATTGTTGAGCATAGTCTTGAAGCGCAGGCGGCGCACGCAGCTGTTGTAGGCAATGGCATCGGTGAGCCATTGGTCTCCGGCATCAAATTGATAGAGCGGAGCCTTGGGAGCTGCTGCGATAGTGTCGGGAAAATCTTCATATTGCTCGAATATAAGCGGCATGAAGAGCATACTTGGCTCAATCTTGATGTGGTCGAGGTTGGTGGTGAAGCGGTCGGCAAGCACCACGGTCTTTATCTTGAAAGTATCGAGAAAGCACACCTGTGTGCTGTCGAGAGGCGATGTTTCACTGTTGATTAGCGCGATGGGAACAGCCACCTGGTCGGTTTCTACCTTTACGGAATCGACGGCAAGGGCATTGGCACTGCAAATTGCCGCGAGGGCAAGAATTGTAGATCTTATTTTCTTCAGCATGACATTATATCTCGTTGATAGGATTATTAAACTTGATGATGTGTGAAAAACTGTGCATTGCATTTCACACTACAAACTTAACCAGAATTTTTCAATTTTCAATTAGAAATGTGAAAGTTTTTTATGAAAAACTTTAGTTTAGCTCGTTTTTGGCAGTAAGGCCTTATTGCCGGTTATTCGTGTAGCCAGCGTTGCCAGGCAGTAGAGTCGCCACAGAAAATGTTGAGATCCACTTCTCCTTCAATTCCATCAACACTTCCCCAGTGGCTAAACTGCTGAATCACATAGGTGTAGCTTTCTTTGAGCTTTTTGGGGTGTGTGAATGCGCAGAGCCATAGCGGCAGGTGCGGGAAGTGCTCGTGCATGTATTTGCGGTAGCCGTCTTTGTTGGTGTAAATCATGAGTCGGTAGCCGTCGGCTTGCAGAGCTTTAATCATGTCGGAGAGGTTGCAAATTACTTCGTCGTGGTTGGAGAAACGGCTGTTTCCCCAGTCTTCCACATCAATTACAAGAGGCATATCGAGCTGAACATTTTTCACAGCCTCAATGAAATTCCGTGCCTGTTCCTTGCCGGGCTTGTCTTTGCGGAAGAAGTGGTAGGCACCCACAGTGAGTCCGGCTTTGTGTGCTGCTGTGATGTTGTAGCTGAATTTTGGGTCGCGAAACTGAGTGCCCTCGCTTGCCTTGGCATAAACGAAGCATATGCCGTTGGCTGCCACGCGAGTGAAATCGATAGAGCCGTTGTGGCTCGACACGTCGATGCCCTGAATGGGGTATTCGGCACGTGCAACCTCCACTTTCGGGTGAATCAAGTGACGGCTCACTCGCCACAGCCCGGCAGCAAGCAGAAGCATAAGCAGCGACGCCACACCTATGCCGATGTAGCGCCACTTCTTGCTTTTATTCTTCGTCTTTCCACGTGGCTTGCGTGGACGCATGCTTTTCTTTGCCATTTAGTGAATTTTGGTTTCAGACCGAATCGGCTACTTCTCCACCTCGCGCACGCGCAGGTGGTCGCCTGTGCCATTCACGATGGTGCGGTAGTAGTCCTCGTTATATCCCGGGAACTCGGGCTGCAATGGGTATCCCCAAGGGTTGCGGGCAAATTTGCCGTCGGTCTCGCGCTTGCGGTTACCGTCGAGGTATTTTACCAGAAGGTATTCGCCAAGCTTCTTGTAGCGTGCTGTTGCGTCGGCTGAAACCTGTTCGGAGTAGTCGTTGAGAATCTTTGCTGCCTCGGCAGGCGAAGTGGAGTAGGCATTCAAGGCTTTCTCCTCGATTACGGGCTGGTTGGTGGCGAGAGCATCTTCAATCGACGACTGCACCTTGCGAATGTCGGGAATCATGAGCGAATAGCGAGAGTAAGCCTGGTTAGCCACCCAGTTGTTCACCCAGAAAGCCGATTCCCAGTTGAGGGTGTAGAGGTCGGCAACTCCGTCGGCATAGTTGTGGGGCACTTTAGTCATTGAGCAGTACATAGGGAGGAACACATTGGTGTTGGCATCATCAACGCCAAACCAGAGCACGCCTCCAATGGCATTAGGAAGCCATGAACGCATCTGCGACACAAGCACATAGGCAGTTTGCTGAGTTGCGATAGCACGCTCATTCACATATTCCACACCATCTACCTTATAGCTCATAGGGCGGAAGCGGTAGGGCACGTCCCACATCACCTTAGCTCCAGGGTCTTTGGTCATATCGTAGCGAGTACCCTCGAAGTGGTCGCGCATCATGGCTTGCACGTCGCGGACCGACACCTGGCGGTCGGGTTTCACATAGAGAGGCATGATTTCGGCATCTTTCTTGCCTTCAAGATAGGGAATGTAGCACTCCATTCCGGCTTTATACTTGTTGAAGAACGCCCAGGCACGGGCATCGCAGCCGCGGAGAGTGCCATAGTCGGCAGGATTGTAAGCGGCAGCGAAGTCGAAATCCTTGTCTTTGCCGCTGAAATATCCCATTTTGCGAGCAAAGGAGATAACGTCCTTTGAGTAGAGGCAGTTCACTTTGTCCTTGAGCGGGAAAGTGTGGATTCGGGGCTGGTTGGCGTGAGCTGAAATGCAGTCATCGGGGATGCGCACAGCTACCCACACGGCACCTTTTTCTTTGCCGCCCTTTCCAATCATGTCCATCACCCAGATTTCGTTGGGGTCGCCGATAGAGAACGATTCGCCCTCGCTGTAGTAGCCATATTCAGCCACGAGCGTGGTCATCACCTTGATAGCCTCGCGTGCAGTCCTTGAGCGTTGCAGTGCAATCTTCATGAGGCTCACATAGTCGAGAATGCCGGTGGAGTCGGCAAGTTCGTGGCGACCACCCCAAGTCGATTCGGTCACAGTTACCTGATGCTCATTGATATATCCCACCACCGAGTAGGTGTGAGCCACTTCGGGAATGAAACCGAGAGGCTTATTGGTGTCGCCTTCGCGAATCTCGCGCATTGCGCCCTTCTCGTGGTCGGCAGCAGGGAGAATGTCGAGGTATCCATAGTGAGTGTGAGCGTCGGCGGCATAAGAGATGATTGTGGAACCGTCGGCTGAAGCCTTTTTTCCCACAAGCAGACTGGTGCATGCTTCGGCATCGGTTGCAGCAAAGCCCACTGTGAGGGCTAATGCAATTGTAGTGAAGATTTGTTTCATATCGGTTGTCATGTTTTTGTTATCCTTAAGTTATTGTATATTCTGTTCTAACTTATTTTGTCGCCATTATCGGTTGGTCAGTCGTGATAATCTTCTTCACAGCATGGCGTTCATCGCCGGTCGAGCCGTTCGGAGGGGGTGCGATAAAACACTGCCACTGTAGTTACCATTGCTTCCTCACGGTCGATGATTGAGCATAGCTCAATATCCTGTTGCGTGCCGGCGGCAGTGGTGTGTGCCCGGAGTGAGTGCTCGTCGCCCGCGCCGGTGAATACCATGGAGCGAATGGTGAAATCGTCGCGCAACGATGCCCCCGGGACACCGGCGAGCTTATACATAGCCTCCTTAGCTGTCCACGCGAGGGTGAGATCGGTGGCATCTACTCGCGATATACCGGCGTTTTCGCTGTCGTTAATAAATCGGTCGCGCACCTTCACCACGCGTTCCGAGATACATTCCACATCTATGCCCATTGGCTCGTGCTCACTCAGTGCTATCATCACCATTCCACGAGTGTGGCTTATGCTCAGATAGATATCATCAAACCCTAATATCCGTGGTGCTCCATGCTCATCGTGCCCAAGCTTTACGTGAATGCCCATGAAGTAATGTGATAGCAGAAGATACTCGGCGAGCTGCTCGCAGCGGCGTTTATCCGACTGTGGCAGCGAGTCGAAGTCAATCTTGATTTTCTTTGTTGTGCAATGACCCAATAGCTCTTGCCACGATTCGGTGAGCTTCCATCGCAACAGTGTGATGTTACCGAAGAAATATTGATTCTTGAGTCGGGGCATTGCTTCGGGCTATTTTTCGTCGTCTTCTTTGGGCATAATCTTCACTCTCACCGTGGCAATGCGGTGCTTCAGCACGCTCAGCACGGTGAAGCGGCAACGTCCGCACACAATTTGTTCCTTCTCTTTAAGGAAGTCGCCTTTTATGTTGAGCAGAAGTCCGGCAATGGTGTCGGCGTCTTCGTCGCGGTCGTCAAATTCGTCTTCATCAACTCCGGTGATCTTGCAGAAGTCGCCAAGCAGAGTCTTTCCGTCAAAAATGAAAGTGTCGTCGGTGAGTTTGGTGTAGGATTTCTCCTCGTTGTCATATTCGTCGTCGATGTCGCCTACAATCTCCTCGAGCACGTCCTCAAGGGTGGCAATACCTTGGGTGCAGCCATATTCATCGACTACCACCGCCATGTGTATCTTCTTTTTGCGGAAATCTTCAAGGAGGTCGTCGATCATGCGTGTTTCAGGCACGAAATAAGCCTCTCGAAGCAGTTGTTGCCAATTGAAGTTGGCATCGGTCTTTCCGATGTAGGGCAATAGGTCCTTGGAGTAGAGAATACCGCGGATATTGTCGGGGGTGTCGGCAAAGACGGGCATGCGCGAGTAGCCATTGGTAATCACAATGTCGATAACCTCATTGAAGTCGCTATTATAGTCAATATCGACCACATCGACACGCGGGCGCATGATTTCGGCAACCGTTTTTCCTCCAAATTCCAGGATTCCCTGGAGCAGTTCGCGCTCGTCGCCCGATTTCACGTCGGATATTTCGAGGGCTTGCGATAGGTCTTCCCTCGAGATGTCGTCGCTGTGCTTGGTCACCATCTTGTTGAGGAAGGTGGAGCTGCGCACCATAAGGCGCGACAGTGGCGACAGCAAGTGGAATAGCACCGATAGCCCGCTCGAAGCGAAGGTGGCAAACTTCACTCCATTGTCGCTGGCATATAGTTTGGGGATTATTTCGCCGAAAAGCAGAATGAGGAATGTGAGGATAACCGATTGCACTATGAAATCGACCACTGCGCTTTCGATAACCAGGAATTGTGTCATGAAGTAGTTGAGCAGAATCACGATTGCCACGTTCACCAGATTGTTTGAGATGAGTATGGTGGCGAGAAGCCGCTCGGGCATAGAGAGAAGTCGCTCCACGCGATGGCGTGTGTCTTCGTTGTCGATGTTTTCGCAGTCATCGGCAGTTATTGAGAAGTAGGCAATTTCAGAGCCTGAGATAAAAGCCGAAATCAGCAGGAGCAAAGTGGCAACAGTCACTGCAACTAATGCTCCGATGCTCGGTGCACTTACAGATATTAAGGGCTTCACTGCTACTAAAGCGGTGGAAATGATTGACAAACAGCAAGAAAGAGGGTCCGGGTCCAAAATAATTTATATTAGTTAAACAATAAAGCGGCACACGCTACACAAGCAGCGAGTGCACTATGGCTCAGCCCCCGATAGGGCGCTGATTGCCATCGACTGCGCAAAGTTACAAAAAATAAATTAAATTCCCAACCAACAACCAAAATAATAAGGAGGCACGACTGCAAGAGCCATGCCTCCTTTTGTTATTGTCAGCCCGCATCGGGCGGGAATTGTGCTAGCTATATTAAGCTTTCTTCTCAGCCTTCTTAGCGCGACGCTGTGTGATGATGTAGGCAGTAGGAGCTGCTACGAAGAGTGAAGAGCAGGTACCTACGATTACACCGAGCAACATAGCGAATGTGAAGCTGCGGATAGTCTCACCACCAAGCACGAAGATGCAGAGGAGCACGAGCAATGTGCTGACAGATGTCATGATCGTACGAGCCAATGTGCTGTTCAACGAGTTGTTGAATGTAGTCATCTGGTCTTGCTTAGGATAGAGAGTGCGAGTTTCACGAACGCGGTCGAATACTACCACGGTATCGTTCACCTGATAACCGATAACGGTCAAGATGGCGGCGATGAATGTCTGGTCAATCTCCATAGAGAATGGGAAGAGACCATAGAGTGAGTAGAAGCCGATGATGATGAATGCTGTGAAGGCTACGGCTGCAAGAGCACCCACTGAGAATGCCACGTCGCGGAAGCGGACGAGGATGTAGAGTGCCATTGCGATGAGCGAGAAGAACACTGCCCAGCAAGCCTCGCGGGTCATATCCTCTGCGATAGCAGGACCGACTTTCTCAGTCGATACCACACCTACGTTCTCATTTGCTACGCTGAAGTCCTTGTAATCCATCGAGCCGAGATCTTTCTTCAATCCCTCAAAGAGCTTGCCCATGATTTCGTCGTCGATAGTTTCGTCGTTCGACTCAATCTTGTAGTTGGTAGAGATGCGCACCTTGGTGTCGTTATCGATAGTGATTACGCTGAGCGAAGCATCACCGAAGAGCGGAGCAAGGTCGGCTTGGAGGTCGGCAGTCTTCACTGCGTGGTCGAATTGGACGATGTAGTTGCGACCACCCGAGAAGTCGATACCCGGGCTGAGGCGGCGAACACCGAGGAGAACCACAACCACTGCGATTGCAGCAAGCACTACCATATAGCCCTTCTTGCGGTTGCCGATGAAGTCGATCTTCGACTTCTCAAACATGTGGCGTGTGAGAGAAGTGTTGAAGGTGATGTTCTTGAAGATGTTCTTGTTGAGCATAGCCTCCATCACAAGGCGAGTTACAAACACGGCTGTGAAGAATGAGCATACGATACCGATAATGAGAGTAGTTGCGAATCCCTTGATTGGGCCCGAACCGTTGAGAAGCAGGATAATACCTGTGATGATTGAAGTCAAGTTAGAGTCGAAGATTGCCGAGAATGCGTTCTTGTAACCATCGGCTACGGCAGCCTTCAGATTCTTGCCTGCGCGAAGCTCTTCTTTAGAGCGCTCGAAGATAAGCACGTTGGCATCGACAGCCATACCCATTGCGAGCACGATACCGGCGATACCCGGAAGGGTGAGCACTGCCTGGATTGAGGCAAGAATACCCATTGTGAAGAAGAGGTTGAGGATAAGACCGAGGTTGGCGATGAGACCCGGACCTACGCCGTAGGTGAGCATCATGAATGCCATCAAGAGTACGAGAGCCACGACGAATGACCACATACCTGCCTCGATAGCCTCCTTACCGAGCGATGGACCGATAACGCTCTCGCTCACGATGTTTACGCGAGCTACCATCTTACCGCTCTTGAGCACGTTGGCAAGGTCTTTTGCCTCTTCTACAGTGAAGTTACCTGTGATTTGTGAGCGACCGCCCTCAATCACGCTGTTCACGTTAGGATAAGAATATACATGGTCGTCGAGCACGATGGCAATCGACTTGTTGAGGTTCTGCTGAGTGATGCGAGCCCACTGGCGAGCGCCCTCGTCGTTCATTGTCATCGACACTACGTTACCCTGCATGTTATCGAAGTCGCTGCTTGCGTCGGTGATTACGCTACCATCGAGAACCGGGCGACCCTGGTTGGCTTTGAGAGCCACGAGGTTAAACCAGCGGTTCTTGTCGTCGATAGCCTTAACCGACCAGCGAGCCTTGAGGTTCGACGGAAGAATCTTAGCAGCCTCCTTAGAGTTGAGGATTGCATTGACGGCAGCGGTATCTGTTACGGCAACAGTACCGATAACCGGACCACCCATCTGACCGGCACTCCACAGGAGCTCGGCAAGCGGACGTGCAGCCACCTTAGCCGGAGCTTCCTTGGCAGCAGCGGCAGTATCGGCAGCCAAGCTGTCGGCAGGAGCAGCTGCAGTAGCAGTGGTGTCGGCATCTATCTCCACCTTGCCCGAAGCAGCGTTGCTCAATGCCATGAGCGACTGCTGAAGGTCGGTGATAGTGTATGTTTCGTAGAATTCGAGGTTGGCAGTACCTTGGAGCAGCTTGCGCACACGCTCAGGCTCTTTCACGCCCGGAAGCTCAAGAAGGATGCGGCCGGTGCTCTCAAGCTCCTGAATGTTAGGAGAAACCACACCGAAACGGTCGATACGGGTAGCAAGCACGTTGCGTGAATTGCTGACCATAGCCGAAACTTCATCTTTCAAGATAGCCTCAACTTGAGAGTTGGTAGAGCCACTCTGCACCTTCTCCACGTTACGGAAAATCTGTGCGAGGTTGCCTTCGGGAGCAATCTTGGCGTATTCACGGCAGAAAGCAGCCACGAAGTCCTTCTCATCACGGTGAAGCGAATCGGTGATAGCGATAGCGCGGTTGAATTTAGCGTCCGGATTCTGGTTGGCGAGAGCCTTTAGAATGTCGGGAACTGAAATTTGAAGCGTTACGTTCATACCACCTTTAAGGTCAAGACCAAGTCCGACCTCCATCTCACGAGCTTGCTGGAAAGTGTAGTAACCAAGATACACTTTCTCCTTTGCAATTGAGTCAATGTAAGCGTTATAGTAGGTCTTATATGTTGCGTCACTTGCATCCTCGGTATTAGCCTTCGACTGAGCGAACTCTTTAGCAAGTCCCTCGAAGTGCGAAGTCACAAACGAGAACGAAAGATAAAACGCACACACAAGTACCAACAAAACGGCAAGAACTCTGATAAATCCTTTACTTTGCATGTGTTGTTTTGTTAATTATTTTTGTTATAAATTTTCCAAGTGTTTATTTACAGCTTGCAAATATACATCAAATTATCCAAGTTTGAAATTTTTAACGAGGGTTTTTGTGATATTTCAGCGTTTTCGGTGATTTATCGCCTCAAAAATCCACTTTTTTCGCGCTCTTTAGGCTATGTTACCGTGCTTTTTTGTAACTTTACACCGATTTTCAATATTATCAGAAAGTGAAGTTAGAGAAGACAGCATATTTGGTTACGGCGATGCTTGCAGCATTGCTACTTTACTCGTGTGCCAACATAGGCCGACCCGAGGGTGGACCGCGCGACATGGACCCACCTATATTTATAGGCAGCGACCCCAAGCCGAACGCCCTCAATGTGAAAAAGAGCAAAATTGAGCTGGTGTTTGATGAGATTGTGACGCTGAAAGACCAGCAGACCAAGGTGGTGATATCGCCTGTGCAGAAAGAAAATCCGGTGATTCGTTCAGGTGGGCGCAAGGTGACAGTGGAGTTCCGCGACACTATGCTGCCCAATACCACCTATGTGGTAGATTTCTCCAACTCTATCCAGGACAATAACGAGAACAATCCGCTCGAGGATTTTTCGTTTGCCTTTTCTACCGGCGACACTATCGACACACTTGCCATAGCCGGCATAGTGCTCCATGCCAAGACTCTTGAGCCACAGCAGGGAGTGGTGGTGGGAGTACACTCATGCCTCGACGACTCGGCATTCAAGACGGTGAAGCTTGAGCGAATAGCCCGCACCAATAGTCTGGGGCAGTTCACCATTCGTAACCTCCATGCAGGTAGCTATCGTGTGTATGCCCTCAACGATGTAGATCGTAACTATCTTTTCACACGCAATGAAGATATGGCATTCCTCAAGGAGGTGATAGTGCCTTCGTCGCACTCAACAACCACTATGGACACCATTTTCACGCAGAAGAACATCGTGGACACGGTGATTCCAGGCGTGCACACCGTGTTTACGCCAAATGACCTCTTGCTTAGTATGTTCAACGAAGGCTATCGCGCACAATATCTCAAGAAGAACGATCGCCCGGAGGCACGCAAGCTGCTTCTCACTTTTGCAGCTTTTGCCGACACTCTGCCTGAGCTGCGCATCATCAAGCCCGAGGAATATGCCAAGGACTGGTATCGTATGGAGCGAACTGAGCGTTATGACTCGCTTGTGTATTGGATTACCGATTCGGCTCTCATCAAGTGCGACTCGATTATAGCCGAGCTGAAGTATCTAAAGACCGACACTGCCGACAATCTCACGATGACTACCGACACTGTGTCGTTTATCCTCAAGAACACTTATAAAAAGAAACTTGAGCAAGAAGCCAAGAAGAAGGAACGCGAGGAAAAGGAGATGCAGAAGCAGATGGAGCGAGAGAAAAAACAGCTTGAGAAGCAGCGCAAGAAGGAAGCCAAGCGTCGCGAGAAGGAGGAGCGTGAGCGCCGCAAGCACGGCTTGCCTCCTATCGATTCCACTATGGTGGATTCGGCAGGTGTGGTGAAGACTGAAATCGACACGGTGACTATCGACAGCACCAAATATAAGAAAGAAGTGCCAAAATTGGGATTCTCGATAGGACTCACGGGTACTATCGATGTGGATCAGCGGGCGCAATTCAAGTGCACGGAGCCGCTCGACTCAGTGCTTCAGCGAGGTTTCCACCTATATATATTTGAGGAGCAAGACTCGGTGTGGAATGAGTTGCCTTGCGACACCGTGCGGCTCGACTATGAATACAATCCGCTCAGCTATGGTTTCGACTATAACTGGATCCCGGGAGCACAATATAAGATGGTGGTGGATTCGCTCACGGTGAAAGGCTGCTATGGACTCTGGAATGAGACGATGGAGCAGAAATTCACAGTGAAAAACCTTGAAGAATATGCCAACCTTTTCCTAAACATCACCAATGCCCCCGACACAGCCTTTGTTGAGCTACTCGATGGCAGTGAGAAGGTGGTGAAAACCGTGCAGGTGAACAAGGGTGTTGCCGAGATTCTCAACATTAATCCCGGAAACTATTATCTGCGCCTCATCAATGATGCAAATGGCAATGGAGAATGGGACACCGGTAACTTCGACCAAAACCTGCTGCCCGAGGAAACATTCTACTTCCCCAAAGTGATGAAACTGAAGAAGAACTGGGACGTGGAGCAGGCGTGGAACCTCTTTGAAACTCCTGTAGATAAGCAGAAGCCCGATGCTATCAAGAAGAACAAGCCCGAAAAGAAGAAGACTTGGGAGACCGAAGACGAGAAGAACAAGAAGAAAAAGCAGGGCAACTTTGGCGATGAAGACGAGGAAGAAGAGGACGAATTTGGCAATCAGTTCTACTCGGGCAACAAATACACCGACTTCAACCGCAACAACAATAACAACCGCCGTAATGGCATGAGGTGATATCAGCCTCACTACACCCGGGTGCCGCAAAATTTTTGTTGCAACGGAGTGAACAAATCGACAATAAATAACATTATTAATAATAGAAACAGAATTTATGGATACAATTAAACCCGGAAAGTTCGTTGAATTGGTTTATCAGGTGAAGGCAGTAGATGCCGATGGCAACACTTTCACTATGGAATTTACTGAGCAGCGCCCCGACAAGTTTGTCTATGGCGTGGAGCAAGGTCTTATCGACAAGCTCGAGAAGTCGCTTCTCGGAATGGAACAAGGTGCTGAAATCAACCTTGTGATGACTCCCGAGGAGACTGCAAAGGAATTTGGTGAGCGTGACGAGAAGGCGGTAATGACCCTCAACAAGTCGCTCTTTACCATCGATGGAAAATTCGACAGCAATACCGTCGCAGTAGGCAAGATACTTCCGATGATGACCGAAGACGGATATCAGGTGCAGGGAATGGTGACCGAAATCACCGACGATAAAGTGGTGATGGACTTTAACCACCCATTCTCGGGCAAGACGGTGAGCTACATCGGTCATGTGCAGCTTGTGCGCGATGCTACTCCCGAAGATATGCCTCACCAGGGTTGCGGCTGTGGTTGCGACCACGACCACGGTTGCAGTTGCGATGATTGTGGCGGTTGCCATTAATTTCGCATAAAGCCCAAAAAATTGGCAAAATTTGCCAAAATGGTTAAGAGAATGTAACCAATATATAATTAATGTTAAATATTAGTGTATATTCTTGCATTTTCTTTGAAGTTTTAGATAATATGTGTACATTTGTATCGTGTTTTTCATAGTATTAAATTAAGATTAAGGTTTCAGTAGGCTTCGTAGTGATACGCAGCCTATTTTTTTTCGCCTTAAAAATGAAGAAAAAAGCGACTGTTTCGAAACAGCCGCTTTCGTGTTTTTGTCGATATTTTCTCTTGGAAATGGTCGGTTATTCAGCTACAATTTTGCAGATTTCCACGATCACATCGGTAGCCTTTTCCATCGAAGGGATTGGCACAAACTCGAAGCGTCCGTGGAAATTCAATCCACCGGCGAAGATGTTGGGGCAGGGAAGACCCTTGAACGACAGCTGTGCGCCATCGGTTCCGCCACGAATGGGCTGCACCTTTGGCACCACACCGGCACGCTCCATAGCGAGCTTTGCTGTGTCGATAATGTGCATCACCGGCTCAATTTTTTCGCGCATATTATAGTATTGGTCTTTAAGCTCTAGGCTCACGCAGTTGGGGAACTCATTGTTCACTTTGCGGGCAAGGTGCTCAAGTTCCTTCTTGCGGCGCTCAAAACGGTCGCGGTCGTGGTCGCGGATAATGTAGGTCATCACGGTCTTTTCCACATCGCCCTCAATTCCCACGAGGTGATAGAAGCCTTCATAGCCCTCGGTGTGTTCAGGAGTCTCCCAGCGTGGAAGCATAATGGCAAACTGGTTGGCAACGCGAATGGAATTAACCATCTTGTGCTTTGCATAACCCGGGTGAACGTTGCGGCCGGTGAAAGTGACCTTGGCAACGGCAGCATTGAAGTTTTCAAACTCCAATTCACCGATAGCACCACCGTCCATTGTGTAAGCCCAGTCGGCACCGAAACGCTCTACATCAAATTTGTGTGCGCCTTGTCCTATTTCTTCATCGGGATTGAACGCGATGCGAATGTCGCCGTGCTTGATTTCGGGGTGAGTGCGTAAATAGTCGATAGCAGTGATGATTTCAGCAATTCCCGCCTTGTCGTCGGCACCAAGCAGTGTGTTACCGTCGGTTACGATAAGCGATTGCCCCTTGTAGTCGCAAAGTTCGGGGAATTGCGAGGGCGACAGAACAATGCCTTTCTCGGCATTGAGAGTGATGTCGCCGCCGTCGTAACATTCAATGATTCGAGGAGTGACGTGACGTCCCGACATGTCGGGCGATGTATCGAGGTGAGCAATGAAGCCCACGGTGGGCACCTTCTTGCCGCAGTTGCCGGGAAGTGTAGCCATCAAGTAGCCGTTTTCGTCGAGAGAAATGTTCTCCAGACCCATGTTTTGCAGCTCTTTCTCGAGATGCTGGGCAAAAATCATCTGTCCCGGAGTGGAGGGAGTGAGATTAGTGAGTTCGTCGCTTTGCGTATCAAACTTCACATATTGCAGGAATCTATCTACTACGTTCATAATTTTTAGAGTATATAGAGGGTTTAAGTAAATTCTGTGCAAAAATACTAACTATTTTCAAAAGAAGCCCATAATTACCCGAAAAACTTGCGTTTTGCGTGACGCAAAGCAAAACCTATATGCCGCAGCATGGTGGGGATAGTGCCATAGTAGTGGCACATGATGTGGTAACGCTCGCGCAGAGATGCGCTGTGGTTACGGTCGGTAAGTCCGTCGGTGAGATAGCTGATGAGCGGAGCATCACCCACATAGGCGTTGCACTTTGAGAGCTTCAGGCAGCGAACGCACCAGTCGTAGTCGGCTGAAAAGCGGTAGGATAGGTCGTATTGAGGCACCATTTCACGGCGAGCCACGAAAGCCTGGTGGCACACGAGCATACCATGCTTGAAGCTATCTGCAGTGAGCATACGGGGTGCTGAGAGATGACGCATACCCACCACAATGCGCTCGGCATCGACGAGTTGCGTCTGTCCATAGATTATGTCGGGATTATCCTTGGCAGCCTCGGCAAGGCGGCTCAGTGCATTTGTTGCAGCGAATGAGTCGCCGGCATTGAGGAAAATGAGGTAGCGACCGGTGGCACGGGCGATGCCCTTGTTCATTGCATCGTAGAGTCCGCGGTCGGGTTCAGAGAAAATTTTGATGCCCTCAATGCCCTCGTTGCGTGCTATCGACACAGTATCGTCGCGCGAAGCACCGTCGATGATGATGTGTTCGAAGTTGCGGAACGATTGACCACGCACGCTTGCCAATGTGGGGCGAAGCACCTCTTGGGCGTTGTAAGTAATTGTAATTATGCTGAATAGCGGTGATTCCATAAATTCATGAATGTAATACGGCACAAAATTATTAAATTTTTTTGGTGCAACAGGCATAAATGTTCGGGAAAAAGCATTACATTTGCAAAGAATAAGTTTAACAATTAAATTTTTTACACTACTATGGCATACGTAATTGGTGAAGACTGCGTAGCATGTGGAACATGCCAAAGCGCTTGCCCTACAGGCGCAATCTCTGAGGGCGACATCTACAAGATTGATCCCGATGTTTGCATCAGCTGCGGCTCTTGCGCAGAGGTTTGCCCCAGCGGAGCAATCACTGAGGGTTAATTCCTGAAGCAGTCGATTAAAATTAAAAAAGCGCGGAGGCTTTATGGCTGATGCGCTTTTTTTCACTTATTGAGCTAATGTGGTGCTCTAATTCTTAATAGATAATACATTTTTTATGATGAAATACCGAATGATTGTGCTCGACCTCGACGGCACACTCACCAATGAGAAGAAAGAAGTGACACCCCGCACCTTTCACGCCTTGATGAAGGCTCAGGAATCGGGAGTGAAAGTGGTGCTTGCGTCAGGACGCCCCACCTATGGCATTGTGCCTCTTGCCACGCAGCTGCGCTTGAAGGAATTTGGCGGTTACATTCTGGCATATAATGGCGGACGTGTGATTGATTGCGCCACAGGTGCCACCGTATATAATCAAGAGCTTGACCCCGCAGTGGTGCCATTGCTGCACGATGAGGCAAAAGCAGCCGGCATGGAGATTCTCACCTATCAAGGCGAGGGAATTGCTGCGACCAAGAAAGCTAACAAATATGTGCTTCATGAGGCGTTTATCAATAAGATGCCGGTGGAGGAATATACCGATTTCAAGAATCAGATAGAGTTCCCAATCAATAAGTGCCTGATAGTGGGCGACCCTAAACCCCTGCATCAGCTTGAGCTTCGCCTTGCATCGCAGATGGAGGGCAAGCTATCAGTGTATCGCTCGGCCGGTTTCTTCCTGGAGTGCGTGCCTCCCGGCATTGAAAAGGCTCACTCACTTGCAAAGCTGATAGCTACACTTGGCATTGCCCGAGAAGAGGTGATTGCCTGTGGCGACGGATATAACGATAAGGGCATGATAGAGTTTGCCGGACTTGGCGTGGCAATGGCAAATGCCTCTACCGAGGTGCAAGATGCAGCCGACTATATCACTTATAGCAACGAAGAAGACGGTGTGGCGCATGTGGCGGAGAAATTCATTCTTGCATGATAGTTGCCTGATTATGGTATAAAAACATTCCATTGTGGAAAAATTATTGTTGAGTACGTTTCTTTTTATTATTTTTGTAGCTTGAAAAGTCAGTAATTACAGGGCTGATAAGAAGAAAACACGAATAATATGAAAATCAACAAGATACTCAGACGTTCGCTGAAAATTGGCGGTTGGATATTTGGCGGCATCGTGGTGCTGCTTATCGCAGTGATGTGTGTGGCGGTATGGATTCTCACTCCGCAGCGTCTCACTCCCATAGTAAACAGCATTGCTAACGAAAGCCTTAATGCCGAGGTGAAAATAGGGCGTGTGGAGCTGACTGCGTGGAGCACCTTTCCGCATCTTATGGTCGATGTGGATAGTCTTAGCATAGTATCGCACAGCTTGAAGTCGCTCCCGGCAGATAGCCTTGCGATGCTTCCTTCCGGTGCCGATTCGTTACTCATGGCAAGCCATGTGCGTGGCGGAATCAATATTCTGCGTGTTCTCTATGGCACACTGTCGCTTGTTGATCTTTCAGCCGACGATGTGAAACTCAATCTCGTAGATGTGAGTGCCACACGGTCGAATTATCTAATATCTCTACCGAGTGATGAACCTGCTGATGATTCACCGCTTGAACTGCCCTCGCTATTCTGGGATAATCTTGCTCTCCGGGGCAACACAAGCATTGCATATTGCAATGTAGCTGATACTATAGGTGTGGCTGTGCGCGTGAAAAAGCTTGAGCTCAACAATGCTGAGGGCGACACATATCGCCTTGCCTTCGACGGAGATGCCGATTATGCCATGGGCGGAATGGACTTTGTGAAGAATCTACCATTTACGTTTGCAGGAAATGTTGATTGGAGTTCGGATAAGCCCATTGATGTGGCTATCCGTGAGATGCAGACGACCATTCTCGACATGCCGGCAAAATTCAATCTTGCGATAAGGAACGGCAACACAATGCTATTGGATAGCTTCGATGCCGACCTCGGTCCGGTGAAGTT
>CALZFJ010000004.1 GCA_945645715.1 uncultured Prevotellaceae bacterium
GTTTTTTTGAATTGTGCAAATGTTTCGCCAAAAAATTTCATTTTTTCTTGAAAAATCGCGAGAAAACGCGAAAAATCACAGTAAACACAGATAATGCAGTCATCACAGATAATCACAGTAACCACTGATATCGCATATATCGCACAATATTGCAAAATATTACTGTCCGCTAAACTTAAAGTTTAGCGGACAGTAATAATTCTTTTATCTTTCGATAGCCAATATCACTCTACTTGGTGAGCAGCAGCATGGTCCAGCGGTTTTTCACGTTGTGACACACTTCATGCAGTCCAAGCGGAGAAGCAGCCTCGAGCACCACCGGAATATCGTCCTCATAGAAGCCGCTGAGCAGCATCTTTCCGCCTTCACGCAGCACCATGGCATAGCGGTCGATGTCGGCAGTGATGATGTTGCGGTTAATGTTGGCAATCACATAGTCAAATTGCATCTCCGGCTTCAGCAGCGAAGCATCGCCAAGCAGCATAGTCACACCTTCCACTGCATTGAGCTTCACATTCTCCAGTGTGTTCTGGAAGGCGAACTCGTCAATCTCAATTCCCACTGCCTCCTTGGCACCGCACTTCGATGCAAGCATAGCAAGAATGCCCGTGCCGGTGCCCATATCGAGCACAGTTGCGCCGCGCATATCCTCTCGCAATATCTGCTCTACCATTAGGCAAGTGGTTTCGTGATGCCCTGTGCCGAAAGCCATCTTCGGGTCAATCACTATGTCGTATTCCATCTTGGGATAATCCTTGTGGAATGTGCTGTGAATCACGCACCGGTCGGCAATCACCATCGGGGTGAAATAGTTCTTTTCCCACTCCTCATTCCAGTCGCGTCCTTCCACAAATTCATGCTCCCACACTATGCGTGAGTCGAAGCAGAATTGCTCAAGCGCCACATTCACAGCCGTCTCGCTGAAGTCGCCTGCCGGGGCATAAGCCACCACACCGGTTCCGGTCTGTTCAAAACTCTCAAAGCCGGCATCGCACAGCAGTGCAGCCAGCACATCACATTGCACCTCATCTACAGGCTCTATGGTGAATGTTGCCTTAATATAGTCATTCATCTGTCGTTAGTCCTCCAATTATCTCTTTCTTCTGAATAGTCTTATTATATTGAATGCCACCCGCGCCACCTTCAGCCCGGTAAGCATATAGCCCACGAGTGGATATTTCGATGTCGATGTTCCCAACACTGCCCCTAACACCGAGCCTTTGCCCGAGTGTTCGCCAATCACCTGCTGTGCCTTGCTCTGAAGTGCCTCCTTCTGGAAGTCGAGCTTCACCGCCACCATAGCTCTGCGCATTCGCAGCTGCTCAAGTGTCTCGCCCCGATATTCTATCGTCGCATTAATTGCGCTGTTTTCATCTTGTTTACTGTTCATGGCTTCAGGTTATTTGTGGTGAAGAAACAATCGTGTGAGGAATCGCGACACCGGGTCGAGAATTAGCTTTTGCCGCAGGGCATACACCACCAGCATCAGCACCAAGAAGATGCCGCTCACAATCAGGTAGGCACCCCATGTGCTGCCAATGGCATCGCTCAACATGAATACCACGGCAAACGACAGATAAAACAGTACGCATGCCCCAAGTATAAGCATCACAGCCACCATCGCTATTGCCGACAGCAGCACCACAAGCTTCTCCACTGTGGTAAGCTTTGCATAGTCGATTTGCAGAGTGAGATACTTCTTCAACTCCGCCCACAATTCCTCATATTTATTCTCTGCCATAGCCTCTAATGTTCTATCGTTGGCTGATTGTCTTTTTATCTATATCAGTATGCGCACACCGCAAGCACCGGCGATTATCCCCGGTGCTCTCCGATGCGGCTTTTCTCATTCAGGCACACACAATTCACTCTACCTGTGCGCTGATTTGATCAACCAGCTCCTCCACATCATCGTCGGTGAAATCGATGCCACGACGCTTGAGTATTTCCTTGATTCGCTTGCGCAAATCACTGCCTTTCTCGGGAGCAAAAAGTATGGCTGTAAGTGCTCCCACCACTGCTCCTCCAAGAAACGCATAAATCAATCCCGAATTTTTCATAAACTTCAGTTGAATTGTTTAACAATATCATTCTCACTGCCTTGAGCCGTAACCAACGGCTCATTCCTCCTTCAGCTCTGCCGATATTTCATCTACGAGCTTGTCCATACACTTGTCTTTCAGGCAAATGCCACGCTTACGCAGGCAATCTGCTATCTTTGCACGAGTGTCCGAACCCTTTTCGGGGGCGAAAAGCAATCCCACGGCTGCTCCGGCTATTGCGCCACCAAGCACAGCCAAAATCACATGTAATGGTTTCATAACTTAGTAATAAATTAATTGGTTCTGTAATAGAAACACTCACACCGGGGCAAATGTTTCACTCTCATCACCAAATAATGGGTTTAAAACTCTCAAATTTAAGCATACATTTCCACACCGCCAAGCCCTACACCACACATTTAATGTTTATTAGCACTTCACATTCCATAAAAAGAAGCACGGATTGCACCAATTCTGATTTTTGAAGTGTGATTCAGTGCAATCCGTGTTTCCTCAATGTCAGTTCTTTTGCCTGTAAAAAGCACTATTTCTCCACCGGCACCTGAATAATCGAGAGCCACTTTTCGGGGTCTTCCTGATTCCAGATACCATCTACGTAGCACGCTCGTGGCGCTCCGGCTATGTGATAGCCATGCTGCTCGATGTAGGCAAACAGCTCCATATACGACTGGTAGAAGCGGTCGTAGGGTCCATAGTGCTTCATGCAGATAGCCATCGGCACTGCCGGCAGCCGCTTGAACTGAATTATCGCCGAGTCGGTTCCCATCTCCTCCACCTGCTCGCAATATTCAATGTCGATGTCGGTGGGTCGATACTCCTTGTCGTGCTCAATAGTGAAGCAATAGCCTGCCGGAGAGCATTTGCAGCCAAGTCGCTGCATCTCGGGGCCTATCACATTCACGCATAGCGGTCCGAGTGCGTCATAACTCTTGATAACTTCTCTGTGCGATGCCACAATGATTTCGGGCAGCGGTTGAATTGTAAACTTTTCCATTTCATTAAGTCGTTTGCGTGAATTTGCAAGAGTCTCGAGCAAGCTGCGGCGATGCTCCAGGTCTTTCAACATTCGCTCACACTCCTCAATTTTCGCACCAAGTTGCTCAAGGCTGGGAATGTGGGTGTCGTCGTCGAAAAGCTCGGCAATCTCTTCGAGCGAGAAGCCAAGTCGTTTCAAGTCCTTTATGGCATTCAGCTGCTGCATCTGTCCAAGCGAGTAATACCGATAACCCGTGGCATCGTCAACCTCAAAGGGAGCAAGCAGACCTATCTGCTCATAGTGCCTAAGCGTCTTCACCGTGGTTTGCATCAGTCTTGAAAATTCACCGATTTTTAATTTGATAATTGTTCTCATTTTTCCGCGCGGTTTTAGTTTGTGGCTGCAAAATTATAGCCTGACCTAAGGTACGAGTCAATACCTTACCCTGTATTTAACACAATATTAACATTTGACAGTCCAATCTTTGCCTTTAATTGTTGCAATTCTATAAACTTACGTTTTTTTCACATTGATTATTCTTAAATAAACAACTTGTCAGCGATATTTTTCATAAATATACACTATCACCCCGCCCCTAACGACATCGTTTTATAATTACAATATTCTCCATCACCGGCATTCCCGAAAATGCCAAGTCTATAACCGTCACCTATGTAGGTATGAAAAAAGCCAAAGTCACTATTCAGCCCTCAGTGAAAGTAGAGTTGCAATCTGCCACCGAGATGCTCGACGAAGTGCTTGTCGTTGCCTATGGAACTGCCAAGAAAAGCAGTTTTGCCGGCTCGGCAGCCTTAGTTAAGGCAAGCGACATCCAAGATGTGCCTTCTACCACATTTGAGAATGCACTTAACGGTAAAGTTGCCGGTCTGCAACTCACCAACAATTCCGGACAAGCAGGCTCGGCACCCGCTATCCGCATTCGCGGTATCGGTTCGATGAATGCCGGCAACGAGCCTCTATATGTTATCGACGGAGTGCCTATCAGCACTCGCGAGAAGACTATTGACCGCACTTTCAGCAAAATTGTCCTCCCTATTTCTCAGGACGAAATCAATGCTAATCCGGCTATAGCTTCTCAGCAGAATCCGGGCTATTAAGCACTTCTCTGCATCTTATGGCATCTACCCCTGCTATCTACGGCAGGGGTATTTTTTTGCCACTTTGGCAACCATTCAGCGCATTTTATCACCTCGAG
Source organism: uncultured Prevotellaceae bacterium (assembly GCA_945645715.1). Lineage (GTDB taxonomy): Bacteria > Bacteroidota > Bacteroidia > Bacteroidales > Muribaculaceae > CALZFJ01. The sequence goes on from CALZFJ010000004.1 coordinate 4,256, forward strand.
TGCATTCAATTCTTGGCTATTAGCAAAAAATATCGTAACTTAGCGGAATAATTTTAAAAACAATTAATCGTGCAGCGCAATTTTGCGCTCTATTAACTAACTACTACTGCTGAAATAATGGCTGAAGAAAAAAAGATACGCGTTGGCATTACCCAAGGGGACACCAACGGAATTGGTTATGAAGTGATTCTGAAGACGCTCGCCGATGGCTTGCTATGCGAGCTGTGCACCCCGGTGGTGTACGGCTCATCGAAAATCGCTACTTATCACCGCAAGGCTCTCGACATGCCACAGGTGCAATTTAACTGCATCGACACCGCCGACAAAGCCCGCGACGGAGTGAACAACATGGTTGAAATCGCCGACAGCGATATGAAAATCGAACTCGGAGTACCCAGCGAGGCTGCCGGGCTTGCTGCTTTCAATTCGCTCGAACGTGCCGTTGCCGACCTCAAAGACGGACTCATCGACGTGCTCGTCACAGCTCCTATCAACAAGAATAACATTCAAAGCGACAATTTCCACTTCCCCGGACACACCGAGTATCTCGAGGCTGCTCTGGGCTACGGCAAAAAGTCGCTCATGATTCTTTTCAACGACTTCATCAAGGTGGCTCTCGTCACCACTCACCTCCCGGTGTCAAAAATCCCTGAAGCTATCACAAAGGAATCGATTATCGAGAAAATCAAGATTTTCAACGCCTCGCTAAAGCGCGACTTCGGCATTGAGCGCCCGCGCATCGCCGTGCTTGCCCTCAACCCTCACTCGGGCGACAATGGCTTGCTTGGCACTGAGGAGAAAGAAATCATCGCTCCTGCAATCGAGGAGGTCTATGCTCAGAAAATCACCTGCTTCGGTCCCTATGCTGCCGACGGCTTCTTCGGCAACGGTCACTACAAGAAATTCGACGGTGTTCTCGCCATGTATCATGACCAGGGTCTCGCCCCATTCAAGACCATTGCCATGGAAAGCGGCGTGAACTTCACTGCCGGACTCCCCTACGTGCGCACTTCGCCCGACCACGGCACCGGATACGACATCGCCGGCAAGAACCTCGCAAGCGAAGAATCATTCCGCGAGGCTATCTACCGCGCAATCGACATCTTCCGTTGTCGCGCAATCGACACCGAGATACACCGCAACCCGCTTCGCCGCCAATACTTCGACAAGAGCAACGACAAAGAAGTGCTCGACCTCACCAAAGACGACGATGACGATGCAGCAACAAAATAATTAATCGCTATAATACCCCATTAAAATTATGAATTATGCCATAATAGCTGCCGGCGAAGGTTCTCGCCTCGCACAAGAGGGCGTGAAAAAGCCAAAGCCTCTCGTAGAGCTTAATGGTGAGCCTATGATTGGCCGCCTCATCAATGTGTTCACCCGCTGCAATGCCGAGAGCATCAGCATCATCGTCAATAACGAAATGAAGGAGGTGAAAGCCTACCTCGATACCCTCAATCCCGGCGTTCCTTTCAACGTGGTGGTGAAATCCACTCCAAGTTCCATGCACAGCTTCTTCGAGCTTAGCCGCGTGATGAAGAAAGGCAAATTCTGCCTCACCACGGTAGATACCATCTTCCGTGAGGACGACTTTGCACGCTACATCGCCGCCTTTGAAGCCGACACCGTGAGCGACGGAATGATGGCTGTGACGCCATTTATCGAAGACGAAAAGCCCCTTTACGTAGATGTGGATAACAACATGAATATCCGTGCATTCCGCGATGCTGCCTACGAGGGTGCCCGCTTCATCTCAGGCGGCGTATATGCCCTCAACGACAAGGCAATCACCGTACTCGAAGACTGCATGAGCCGTGGCATTGCCCGAATGCGCAACTTCCAGCGTGCCCTCATCGATGCCGGTCTTAGCCTCAAGGCTTATCCCATCGAGAAGATCGTCGATGTAGATCACGCCGGCGACATCGAAGTGGCAGAGCGTTTCCTGCGCGGCGAATGACCCTTTATGATTTTTCACATTATTAAATAACACATACTCAAAATGGCAGATATAGAAATTGCCGGCATCATGCGTGCCGGAGCCTATTCGCCCAACCACATCGGCAACGACGCAGCCATCTTCAACGCTGCCGCCGAACAGCTGCGCAAGCGCGGTTATGTGGTCAACATTTATAGCGAGGAGCAGTTCAAGCTCAACGAAATCAAGGAGAATGTGATTCTCAACATGTGTCGCGAACAGTCGTCGATTGCCAAGCTCCAACAGCTCGAAGACCAGGGCAAACTGGTCATCAACTCGGGCTATGGCATCGAAAATTGCACTCGCGAGCGCATGACACGAATACTTCTCGGAAACAATATCCCCTACCCCGATAGCCTCATCGTCGATACCAACGAGGCAATTAAGCCCCTGCTCAAGAAGAGTGGCTTCCAAAGCTGCTGGATCAAGCGCGGCGACTTCCATGCCATGCACAAGGAAGACGTGAGCTATGTGCGCCACCCCGAGGAAGCACAGGAAGTGCTTCAGGAGTATTTCCTGCGTGGAATCAAGCGTGCCGTCATCAATGTGCACCTCACGGGCGACCTGGTGAAGTTCTATGGCGTGCGTGGCACTCCTTTCTTCTTCTGGTTCTATCCCTTCGACGAAGGTCACAGCAAATATGGCCACGAGGCTATCAATGGCAAGTCGCAGGGCATAAAGTTCAACCTCAAGGAGATGAAAAACATCTGCCAGCGTGCTGCCGAGGAGCTTAACGTGGTCATCTACGGAGGCGACTGCATCGTCTCGCCCGAGGGCGAAATGCGCATCATCGACTTCAACGACTGGCCAAGCTTCGCACCTTGCCGCAACGAGGCTGCGCCTCACATCGCGAAAGCCGTTATCAGCCTTATTAAGGCTCACGCTTAACATAGCCCTGCTCTCTCCACAACTACTCTCCGACTTCTATTGTTTAGAGGTCTTCCACTTCACGGTGCGCACTGCGCATCAATAGGTTTTTGGTATAAATAAACAACATTGGTTATCATTTTTTATCGCGAAATGAGTAAATTTTCTGATATAAAGCAGCAATATAAGTCGTCGCTAAAGTCGATGGATACCGAAGAAACGCTCGACTTAATGTTTTATCGCCCAATCGGATATATGTGGGCTGTACTGTGTGCAAAGGTGGGCATCACGCCTAACGCCATCACCATTGCCTCTATCTTCCTTGGCGTAGCCGGAGGAATTCTTTTCTACTTTGGCGAGCCGCAAGACTTGTGGCTCAACTATGTGGGTATGTTCCTGCTCGTGTGGGCAAACTCATTCGACAGTGCCGACGGCCAGCTCGCCCGCATGACAAAGCAATATTCACGCCTCGGCCGCATTCTCGACGGTCTCAGCGGCGATTTCTGGTTTGTTGCCATCTATTTCGCCATCTGCTTCCGCGTGAATGAGACAAGCGAATTTTTCATGCAGCACTGGAGCGGATGGATATGGATTCTCGCTATCCTCGCCGGTGGCTGCCACGCCAAGCAAGCTGCTATGGCCGATTACTACCGCCAGTTCCACCTCTATTTCCTAAAAGGGAAGGAAGGCAGCGAGCTCGATAGCGTAGATCAGCTCGACAAGGACTTTGCCACCGTCCCCTGGAAAGGACACTTCTGGAAGAAAGTCACAATGATGTTCTACCGCAACTACACTGCCAACCAGGAGGTAATGACCCCATCGATGCAGACACTGCGCCGCAAGCTCAAGAAGCTTTTCGGCGACGACATTGTGCCCGACCAATTCCGCAACGATTTCCGCCTAAAGAGCAAGCCGCTCATGAAATACACCAACATGCTTTCGTTCAACACCCGCGTAATCGCCCTCTTCATCTCGATTATAGTGCGTATGCCTTGGTTATATTTCGCTTTTGAGCTTACCGTGCTCAATCTCATGCTTGTGTATATGATTCTGCGCCACGAACGCATCTGCCGCAGTTTCATCACCAAGCTCGACAACGGAGAATATAAATAATCTACAACGACACTTTCCCCCACTACATTATGAATCACATCGACAATCTGAAAGGTGTAATTTTCGACTACGGCGGTACTATCGACAGCCGTGGCGTTCACTGGAGCGAAGTTATATGGGACGGATATTGCGATGCCCACGTGGCTGTAACCAAGGAGCAATTCCGCGAATGCTACGTCTTTGCCGAGCGCGAGCTGGCAAAGGTGCGTCACATTCTCCCTCACCACAATTTTCACGACCTCCTGCTTATAAAAATGCGCATAGAGCTTGGCTATCTTGCCGGGCAAGGGCTTCTCAATGCCGACAGCATTGAGCCTCTTGCCGCACAGATTGCCCTCTACTGCTACCGCGCCGCACGCAGCTCGGTTGAGGAGGCTCGCCCGGTGCTCGAAGCCCTCTATGCCCGTTACCCCATGGTGCTCGTAAGCAACTTCTATGGCAACGTGGAAAGCGTGCTTGCCGACTTCGACCTGCGCCGCTACTTCCGCGACATCATCGAGAGCGCCGTGGTAGGCGTGCGTAAGCCCGAACCGAAGATATTCCAGCTGGGAGTTGACGCCCTTGGCTTAAAGCCCGAGGAAGTGCTCGTGATTGGCGACAGCTACAAAAAAGACATCGTCCCTGCCGAGTCAATCGGTTGCCATGTGGCTTGGATCAAGGGAAAAGGCTGGACTGCCGACGAAGATGCCCAAATGCACCCGAATATCATCAAAAATCTACGTGAAATTCTTGACGTAGCATTATAACCCTTTAACGAAATAAATACCAAAATAGGGCGAATTTTACATCTGTTGTGTAAATCACCCTATTTTTTGTGTAATTTAACTATTCGCCATTACGAAAAGTTTGCAAAAAATTTTTTTCTCTCAAAAATAGGCTGTACTTTTACAGCCGATTTCAAAAATGCCGTCTTGTCGGCAATAAATTTTGTTAGTAAACAAGAAACGAATAAACTAATTAACTTATAAAGATTATGACAAAGATTAACGTTCAGAAGGCTGAAGGAAAACTTGGTGTTTTGGTAGTAGGCCTTGGAGCAGTAAGCACCACTTTCATGACTGGTGTATTAATGGTACGCAAAGGATTGGCTAAACCTGTTGGTTCAATGACTCAGTACGACAAAATTCGCGTGGGTCGCGGTGCCGACAAGAAATACTTGCACTACAATGAAATCGTTTCGATGCCTTCGCTCAACGATATCGTATTCGGCGCATGGGACGTTTATCCCGCCAACGCTTACGAGTCGGCTATCAACTGCGAGGTATTGAAAGAGAAAGATATTGAGCCGGTTAAGGACGAGCTCGTGAAGATCGTGCCTATGAAGGCCGCTTTCGACAAGAACTATGCTAAGCGTCTCGACGGTAACAACGTGAAGGACTGCAAGGACCGCTGGGATATGGTTGAGCAGATCCGCGAGGATATCCGCAAGTTCAAGGCTGAAACAGGCGCTTCTCGCCTCGTTGTCCTCTGGGCTGCTTCTACCGAAATCTACGTTCCGGTTGATGAGAAGATTCACTATCACCTCGCCGATCTCGAGGCTGCTATGAAGGCCGACGACCGCGAGCACGTGGCTCCTTCTATGTGCTACGCTTATGCAGCCCTCAAGGAAGGTGCTCCTTTCATCATGGGTGCTCCTAACACCACAGTTGATATTCCGGCTATGTGGGAGCTTGCTGAGCAGACTAAGTTGCCTATCGCAGGTAAGGACTTCAAGACCGGTCAAACTCTCGTTAAGAGTGGTTTCTCTCCAATCCTCGGCACTCGCTGCCTCGGCTTGAGCGGCTGGTTCTCTACCAACATTCTCGGTAACCGCGACGGTCTCGTTCTCGATGAGCCTGCCAACTTCCACACTAAGGAGGTTTCTAAGCTCTCTACACTTGAGACTATCCTTAAGCCCGATGTTCAGCCCGACCTCTACGGACACGGCAACGACGAAGACACTCAGTACTACCACAAAGTGCGCATCAACTACTATCCACCGCGCAACGACAACAAGGAAGGCTGGGACAACATCGACATCTTCGGCTGGATGGGCTATCCTATGCAGATTAAGATTAACTTCCTCTGCCGCGACTCTATCCTCGCTGCACCGCTTTGCCTCGACCTCGTGCTCTTGAGCGACCTCGCTCACCGCGCCGGCCGTTACGGCATTCAGCGCTTCCTCAGCTTCTTCCTCAAAGCTCCTATGCACGACTACACTCAGGGCGAAGAGGCAGTTAACCACCTCTATCAGCAGTACACTATGCTCAAGAACGAGATTCGCGAGCTTGGTGGCTATGAGGCCGACGAGGAGATTGACTAATCTCGATAACAAAGGGACGCGCTCCTGTGCTTAGTCGCAGGAGAGTCCCTTCAAAGATAAAAACCAATCTGTTTATACCGGTGGGGTAATTATCCGTGTAGGAAAATTGCCCCATTTTTTTGTATCCATGCCGAACTTAGCGATGCTGCCACCCACACCGATTTGCTCACTATCAGCCAGCACTGATAAAATTCAAATTTTTTAGCCTCTGAAACAATAATTATACCTTACTTTTTTGATAACAACCCAATATTTCTTATCTTTGCACTCGACAAACTGTGCGCACTAAGATTTCAACCAAAATTCTCACAAGTGCCTGTCACAATTTGTCGCAGATTGTTTTAAAAAAGAAATAACTAAATAAATTGTTTATATAATTTTATTTTTTATTCAAAATGGTAAATTATAAGGATCTCGGTCTTGTAAACACCCGTGATATGTTTGCAAAGGCCATTAAGGGTGGTTATGCAATCCCCGCTTTCAACTTCAACAACATGGAGCAGCTTCAGGCTATCATCAAGGCTGCCAGCGAGACTAAGTCGCCGGTTATCCTTCAGGTATCTAAGGGCGCTCGTAACTATGCCAACGCTACTCTCCTCCGCTACATGGCAGAAGGTGCTGTAGAGTACGCTAAGGAGCTTGGCTGGGAGAAGCCTCAAATCGTGCTTCACCTCGACCACGGCGACAGCTTCGAGCTTTGCAAGTCGTGCGTTGACTGCGGTTTCTCTTCAGTGATGATCGACGGTTCTCACCTCCCCTACGAGGAGAACGTTGCCCTCACTAAGAAGGTTGTTGATTACGCTCACGCTCACGACGTAACCGTTGAGGGCGAGCTCGGCGTTCTTGCCGGCGTTGAGGACGAGGTTTCTTCTGACCACCACACCTACACCGACCCTGAGGAAGTTATCGACTTCGCTACTCGCACTGGCTGCGACAGCCTCGCAATCTCTATCGGTACTTCTCACGGTGCCTACAAGTTCACTCCTGAGCAGTGCACTCGCAACGAGGAGGGTAAGCTCGTTCCGCCGCCATTGGCATTCGACGTGCTCGACGCTGTAATGGCTAAGCTCCCCGGCTTCCCAATCGTTCTTCACGGTTCTTCTTCAGTTCCTCAAGACGAGGTTGATACTATCAACAAGTTTGGTGGCAAGCTCCCCGATGCTATCGGTATTCCTGAGGAGCAGCTCCGCAAGGCTGCAAAGAGCGCCGTTTGCAAGATCAACATCGACTCCGATAGCCGTCTTGCAATGACTGCCGCTATCCGCCAGGTATTCGCTGAGAAACCCGCTGAGTTCGACCCACGTAAGTACCTCGGTCCGGCTCGCGACAACATGGAGAAGCTCTACAAGCACAAGATTATCAACGTGCTCGGTAGCGCAGGCAAGGCTGAATAATTAGCCACACAGAGCGCCACAGAGCGCACAAAGCAATAGAAAGGTGCAGCACCGCAATCGCGGCAGCTGCACCTTTCATTTATAGCACACCCCATCTATCCCATTAATCCCATTAATCCCATTAATCCCATTAGAGCCACAAAAAAATCATCACTTGCCACTTCACAGTGACAAGTGATGCTCATGAAAAAATTTTATTTATTTACAATTGTCAATTTTCAGTCTTTGCGCGGACCGCGGTTGTTTCCGCCACGGTTGCCTCCTTCGCGACGCTGACCGCCATTGCCACCCTCTCGGCGTGGACCACGGTTGCCTCCATCACGACGCGGTGCGCGACGCTCCTCATAACCCTCAGGCTTCTCCTGAAGTGCCTTCATCGACAGGCGGAATTTGCCGTTCTTCTTGTCGATTTCAATGAGCTTCACTGTCACCTCATCGCCCTCCTTCAAGCCGCTTGCCTCCATATTCTCAAGGCGATCCCAGCTGATTTCAGAGATGTGGAGCAAGCCGTCCTTACCGGGCATGAACTCGACGAATGCACCGAACTCGAGAATCGAGCGAACCTTTCCGGTGTAAATCTCACCCTCCTCGGGCACTGCAATGATAGCCTTGATGGCTGCAACTGCTGCCTCGATAGAGTCCTTGTTTGCTGCCGAAATCTCGATTTCTCCCTTACCGTCAATCTCATCGATAGTGATAACGGCACCGGTGCGCTCCTGAATGCCCTGGATAGTCTCGCCGCCCTTACCGATGATTGCACCGATGAAGTCTTTATCCACTGTCATAGCCACGATGCGTGGTACGTGAGGCTTGTAGTCCTCGCGTGGCTCAGGAATTGTCTCGTTGATGATATTGAGAATGTGCAAGCGACCCTCACGTGCCTGGTCGAGTGCCTGGGCAAGAATCTCGTAAGAAAGTCCGTCGCACTTGATATCCATCTGTGTAGCTGTGATACCGTCCTTTGTTCCGGTCACCTTGAAGTCCATATCGCCGAGGTGGTCCTCATCGCCGAGGATGTCGCTGAGCACTGCATGCTTCACGTTGCTCTTGTCAGTGATAAGTCCCATTGCAATACCTGCCACTGGCTTCTTCATCTTCACACCTGCATCGAGCAGTGCCAGACAGCCTGCGCACACTGTTGCCATCGACGATGAGCCGTTCGACTCAAGAATATCGCTCACAATGCGCACTGTGTAGGGGAACTCATCGGGAAGCATGCTCTTGAGAGCACGGTGGGCAAGGTTTCCGTGACCGATTTCACGGCGACCTACGCCACGCTGAGGCTTAGCCTCACCCGTCGAGAACGGTGGGAAGTTATAGTGAAGAAGGAATCGCTCAGAGCCGTGGTTAAGCACGTCGTCAACGATTTTCTCATCGAGCTTAGTGCCAAGTGTCACTGTTGCAAGAGCCTGAGTCTCACCGCGGGTGAACACTGCCGATCCGTGAGGTCCGGGCAGATAGTCGGTTTCACACCAGATGGGGCGAATCTCGTTGGTCTTACGGCCATCGAGGCGAATACCCTCATCGAGAATACAGCGGCGCACAGCCTCCTTCTCTACATCGTGATAGTAGCGCTTCACGAGCGGAGTCTTCTCCTCACGCTCCTCCTCAGGAATAGCCTCGATAAACTCATTGCAAATAGCATCGAAGCTGTCCTGACGCCAGTGCTTGTCAGCTGAACCTGCCTGGGCAATCTTGTAGGCCTTATCGTAGCAAGTGTCCCACACCTGCTTGCGGAGGTCCTCATCGTTCACCTCATGGCAATATTCACGCTTGGTGGTTGAGCCAACTTCCTCGGCAAGCTCCATCTGAGCCTTGCACTGCACCTTGATAGCCTCGTGGGCTGTCTTGAGTGCCTCAAGAAGCTCTGCCTCGCTCACCTCGTTCATCTCACCCTCCACCATCATGATATTCTCATAAGTGGCACCTACCATTAAGTCCATGTCGGCTTTCTCAAGCTGCTCAAATGTGGGGTTGATGACAAACTCGCCTTCTACGCGGGCTACACGCACTTCCGAAATCGGGCCGTTAAATGGAATATCCGACACTGCAAGTGCAGCCGACGCTGCAAGTCCGGCAAGCGCATCGGGCATATCTACGCCATCGCTCGAGAACATGATGATGTTCACAAATGTGTCGGCGTGATAGTTCTCGGGGAAAAGTGGACGAAGCACGCGGTCAACAAGGCGTGCTGTGAGAATCTCATAGTCCGAAGCACGACCTTCGCGCTTCTGGAATCCTCCCGGGAATCGGCCAAATGCCGAAAATTTCTCTTTGTACTCTACTTGAAGGGGCATAAAATCAACTCCTTCACCGGCTTCTTTAGCCGATACCACTGTCGCAAGAAGCATTGTGTTGTTCATGCGCAGCTCTACCGCTCCATCGGCTTGCTTTGCAAGCTTTCCTGTTTCAAGGGTGATCACTCGTCCGTCACCCAAGTCGATGGTCTTTTTGATAGGTGTTACCATATATTATTTTTTCTACATGTAAAAATTCTTGCAAAGATACACATTTTCCCCGAATTAGCCCAAATTTCCCCGCAAAAAATCTCCTCCCAAATTTGCAACACAAACATTGATGAGAATCATTGCAATTAGATTATTGGTCTGTGGGTATAAAATGAAGTGTGTTCTCTTTTGCTGGAAATGTTACGATTTATTGATTTTGCTCTATTTTGGGATTAGTCGGGCGGAGACTCGACAATGAATGCTTAAAAACTTTCGTTTTTATTTGCCAGTGCACTCGCCTTGCACTATTTTTGCATCAAATTTCTGCTGTATTATGAGATTTGAACTATTTATCGCTCGACGCTTGAAGCTAAAGGGCTCCGACGAACGCTCGGTTGCCCCTAATCTCACCATTGCCGTTATCGGCATAGTGCTCGCCATCGTTGTGATGATTCTTTCCATCACCATTGTGTGCGGTTTCAAGCGCGAAATTTCAAATAAGATCTTCAATATCGACTCTCACATCAAGGTCACTAACTCGGCTGTTCTCGTCAATGGCGACAACTATTCCACTGTCGATGCCAACGATGTGATGCCTCTTATCAACAGTAGCAGTATTGCCGACCGTCTCAGCAGCGTAAGCCTTATTGCTGAGAAACCGGCTATTCTCAAGACCGATAGCGACTTCAAGGGCATTGTCTATCGCGGTGTTGATAGCTGTTTCCGATGGGATTTCTTTGAGAAATGTCTCACTGCCGGCCGTGTACCCAACGTGTGCGACACTGCAAACGTTGCCGAGGTGATTGTGTCGCAGAAAGTTGCATCTCAACTTCGCCTCAATGTGAACGACAAAGTCCTCACCTACTTCATTGACGACCGCGTGAGGGTGCGTCGCTCCCTCATTGTGGGAATATTCTCTTCCGACTTCGACGAGTTTGACAATTCTTTCATTCTCGGCAATATTGCCACACTGCAGAGCATTAATGGCTGGCAGCCTAATGTGGGCACATATATAGGCATCAACACCAACTACATTGATGACGTACAGGACGAAGCCTACGACATATATCGCCTGCTCTCGCGCGATGCAATAGAGAAGGAATCGCCAATTCTATACTCTGTGAGCGACACCACGCGCAACAACGGCGCGTATTTCTCCTGGCTCGATCTCCTCGACATGAACGTGATTATAATCATCATTCTCATGACTGTGGTGTCGGCTTTCACCCTCATTGCAGGGCTGCTCATGATTGTGCTTGAGCGCATCAATATGATTGGAATCCTGAAGACGCTGGGTGCAACCAACGGCTCCACTCGCCGCATATTCATCTATCTCACCCAGAAGCTCATTTTCAAGTCGCTGATCTACGGCAATCTGCTCGGAATCGGCTTCGCTCTGCTGCAACAGCACTTCCACTTCCTCAAGCTTGATGCCGAGAGCTACTACATTCCCTACGTTCCCATCGAAATCAACTGGCTTTACATCGTCATTCTCAATCTTGGCGTAGTCATTGTGTCCTATATCACTCTCCTCGCGCCATCAATGATAATCTCATCAATCACGCCATCAAAGTCGGTGCGTTTCGAGTAGTATCTATCGCTTCTTTGGCAAGCTCATCGACAGGAAGGCATATCCAAGTATGCCCGAAAGTATTGACCCTATGATGATTCCCAGCTTCGAGTCGTTCAGAAGCTGCACTCCCTCTGCCCCCATTGTACCAAACGACAGGTTGGCAATGAATAGCGACACAGTGAATCCGATTCCTCCAAGCATCGACACCGATGCAAGCATCTTCCAGTCGCTGTGCATAGGCATTGGTGCAAGTTTCATCTTTATGGTGGCCCACGAGAAGATGAATATTCCCGTGAATTTTCCCAGCACCAGTCCGCATATTATCGCCAGGCTCACGCCGCTATACACATCAAATAGCTGCATACCGCTAAAGCATATACCGGCATTGGCAAATGCAAAGAGTGGCACAATCACATAATCCACTATTGAGTGCAGCGAGTCTTCAAGGTCCTGAAGCGGTGATATCGCCTTGTCGGATGCCGACTCTATCTGCTTGAACCAGTTCATCTGCTCCTTGCTGAGAATGAACTTCGAGTCCTCAAGCTCGGCATCGGTGGGCATCTTCACCCTTATCAGGCAGCGTCGCAAATCGCGTATGAATACCTTTAGGTTTGTAACCGGAGTTGAAGGTATGCAGAATGCCACAAGCACTCCGGCAATAGTGGGGTGAATACCCGAATTCAAGAACAGGAACCACACCGCTATTCCTATCGAGATGTAGTAGAGCTTGCTCTTTATGTGCATAGCTGCACCAAGCGCAAGCAGCACAAGCAGCCCGAAGGCATAAAGCAGCAGCATATACTCAATAGTTGTAGTGTAAAACAGGGCTATCACAATAATTCCGCCAATATCATCGACCACGGCGAGCGTCGTCAGAAACACTTTCAGTGATATAGGCACCCGCTTTCCGAGCATCGCAAGCACGCCAAGCGAAAAGGCTATATCGGTTGCCATCGGTATCGCTGAGCCGCCTATATAGTCGGTGCCTGCCGCCAGATAACTGAATATCACTACCGGCACAACCATTCCGCCACAGGCTGCAATAATCGGCAGCAATGCATGCCTGAACGATGACAACTCACCCACAAGCACCTCTCGCTTTATTTCAAGCCCGATTACAAAGAAAAACACTGCCATTAGAGCATCGTTGATGAATTGCATCAGCGTCATCGGCTCTCCATGATGGCTGAACAGGTTGAAGTCGCCTATCTGGAACGATATGTGATAGTTCCACAACGATGTGTAGTAATGACTTACAGCCGGAATATTTGCTGCTACAAGAGCCATAACCGTAGCTACTATCAGCACATTGCCACTGCTTGCGTGGTTGCGCAGAGCCTTTTGGGTTGAATAAAATATCGACATAACTAAAACATCTTTTTCTACCTCTACAACCCTTCGCGGGTTACATTAGTTCAAATTTATCTTTTTCTATGAATTATCAGTGCGTGCGATAAATATTACTTTGCACGCAGTATGTTCCTCTTTTATACAAGTGAATCCCGGAAGGTTCTCATTTCTGTCGCCATACCGGGATTTATCTTTAGTCGAGCTTCAGCACAGCGAGGAATGCCTTCTGGGGCACCTCTACCGAACCTATCTGCTTCATACGCTTCTTTCCTGCCTTCTGCTTCTCAAGAAGCTTGCGCTTACGGCTCACATCACCTCCATAGCACTTCGCAGTCACGTCCTTGCGCACAGCCTTGATGGTTTCACGGGCAATAATCTTTGCTCCGATAGCTGCCTGAATGGCAATGTCGAATTGCTGGCGCGGAATCAGCTCCTTCAGCTTCTCGCACATGCGGCGTCCGAAGGGCACTGCGTTGTCGAAGTGTGTGAGCGTGCTCAGTGCATCTACGGGGTCGCCATTGAGCAGAATATCGAGCTTCACGAGCTTCGACTCGCGGAAGTCGTGGATATGATAGTCGAATGAGGCATATCCCTTCGATATGCTCTTCAGCTTATCGTAGAAGTCGATCACTATTTCACCCAGCGGAAGGTCAAACGTAAGCTCCATGCGGTTACCCGAGATATATTCTTGCTTCACAAGCTCACCACGCTTGCCAAGGCATAGCGTCATGATCGGACCGATGTAATCGGCTTGCGTGATAATCGACGAGCGGATATAAGGCTCCTCAATGTGGTCAATCATAGTGATATCGGGGAGTCCTGCCGGATTGTGCACCTCGGTCATTCCGCCTTTCTTGTCGTAGATGCGATAAGATACGTTGGGTACGGTTGTGATAACCTCCATATTAAACTCGCGGCTCAGTCGCTCCTGAACAATTTCCATGTGAAGCAGTCCCAGGAAGCCGCAGCGGAAGCCAAAGCCCAATGCCACTGATGACTCCGGCTGGAATGTGAGCGAAGCGTCATTAAGCTGCAACTTTTCGAGCGACGAGCGGAGATTCTCAAAATCCTCAGTCTCAATAGGATAAACTCCGGCAAACACCATCGGTTTCACCTCCTGAAATCCCTCAATCGCAGCATCACACGGTTCATCCACGTGTGTGATGGTGTCACCCACACGCACCTCCTTCGACGTCTTGATACCCGAAATGATATATCCCACATTTCCTGCCGACAGCTCCTGCCGTGGCGACATCTGCAACTTCAGCACACCTATCTCATCGGCATGATACTCCTTGTCGGTATTCACAAACTTCACGAAATCATCTTTACGGATAGTTCCGTTGATAATCTTGAAGTAGGCAATGATGCCGCGAAAGGGATTAAACACCGAGTCGAAGATGAGTGCCTGCAGGGGTGCATTTTTGTCGCCCTTGGGAGCCGGAATACGCTCCACAATAGCCTCAAGGATATCATACACACCAATTCCCGTCTTTCCGCTGGCACGGATAATTTCTTCGCGGTCACAGCCCAGAAGGTCGATTATCTGGTCCTCAACCTCATCGGGCTTCGCGCTGTCGAGATCCACCTTGTTAATCACAGGAATTATCTCCAAGTCGTTGTCGATAGCCATGTAGAGATTTGAGATAGTCTGTGCCTGAATGCCCTGCGATGCATCCACAATGAGCAAAGCTCCCTCACATGCGGCAATCGAGCGCGATACCTCATAGGAGAAATCGACGTGTCCCGGAGTGTCAATACGGTTAAGGGTATAAGTTTCACCATTATGCACATACTGCATCTGTATTGCATGGCTCTTAATGGTGATGCCACGCTCGCGTTCAAGGTCCATGTCATCAAGCACCTGGGCTTGCATATCCTTTCCCACCACGGTACTTGTGGTTTCAAGGAGTCGGTCGGCAAGCGTACTCTTGCCATGGTCGATATGGGCAATAATGCAGAAATTTCTAATTGTGTTCATAAATGATGTCGTTATTGTCTTATATTTCTATTTGCAAAATTACTATATTTTTGCAAATTATGAAAACCGCTTGCGCTCAACAGCTCAAAAATCCACCACTTTAGCTAAATTTTGTAACAAAAAAAGAGCGAAGCACAGCCGTTTTCTACACTGTAATTTCCATTCCGTCGTAAGCCAGCTCCACGCCAGGGGGCAGAATCTTCGACGCCTCGCTGTGAAGTCCCATCTGGTGACTCATGTGTATGAGCAGTGCACGGCGTGGCTTCACTCGCTCTATCACGGCAAGGGTCTCGCTCAGCGACATATGCGACATGTGCGGCTCCAGTCGCAATGAGTTGATAATCAGCGTATCAATTCCTTCAATTCGCCCAATTGTGGAATCGTCGATAGTCTTTGCATCGGTGATATATGCCATCTTGCCAATGCGAAAGCCCACAATGGGAAGCTTGTAGTGCCACACCGATAGCGGCAGAATCTCTATTCCCTCAAAGTTGAATGGCTCATCAGTAATCTCATGCAGCTCAAACGTTGGCACTCCGGGA
>CALZFJ010000005.1 GCA_945645715.1 uncultured Prevotellaceae bacterium
ATCTTCTTCACGAGCTTCTCCAGTCCTGCCTAGTTGATTTGGTGGTAGTATTCGAGGAGGTCGAGGAAGTAGCGCTGGTCGATATATTGGTCGGTGTACGACAGGCGGGTGTATAGGTCGGGGCTAAGTGATTGGTAGTAGCGCACGTACTCGGCATAGCGGAGCACCTCGCTCTCCATAATCTTCACAGCCTTCTCCTGGTCGTCCTTGTTTCCGCCAAGTTTGGCAAGTGTGGCGCGAATCTGGGCGTAGCGCATACCAAGCTGGAGTGAATAGGGCACAGCCTTCACGGGGAGTTTCTCGTCCATAAGGTTGAGAATGGTGCGTGCCTTGTCGTATTCACCTTCGCCGATGAGGTCGTAGGCAAGGTCGGTCATTGCAGAGCGAGTGGTGGTGACCATGCGGCGTATGGTCTCGTCCCAATAGCGTTCGCCGTTCTGGTCGGCATCGAGTCCTGCCCAGCGGAACTTGGTCATCACGTTGTCATACATCTTCTTGGTGTTGGTGCCTATTTCGCCGGTAGCCCCATACACTGCGCTCTTGATGGGCACCACCTGGTAAGCCATACCGGTTGATTCCATGAAGGGCGAGAGTCCGGCATAGTAGCGGTCGGGCACGGTCATGGCGAAATATACCGGGCGTTTCCAGCCTTGGGCGGCTGCAGAGGCGATAATGTCGAGGGTCATCACCTTGCTCGAACTCATAGCCATCTCGCCGGCGGTGTATTTGTCGGCGAGCATATTGCAGTCGATTGTCGGCTCTATGAGGTTGGCACGCTCCGGTGATACGATTCCGGCAGCCACTACAGCGGCACTGTCCACCGGGATATACATGCACGGATTCTTGATTTGCGGCAAGTGCCACGGATTGTTCTTGTAGTCGCCCGAGTAGAGCTGTGCAAGCGATTCAAGCACCGGAGTCGGTGTCTCGTCAGGCTCGATGAAGTAGTTATACTGTCGCTCCTCGTAGGCAAATGTGAGCGGATTTGAGAGCATCGGTAGCGGAGCCGACTTGTAGGCTGGGCGGCGCATCTGGTTGATATACCAGTCGGTGGTGAGATAGCTGAGGTTCACCACGCGCACGTCGGTGCGGTAGCCTTCCACCTCCTGGCAGTACCACAATGGGAAGGTGTCGTTGTCGCCATTGGTGAAGATAATACCGTTTTCGCCCACACTCGAAAGGTAGTTCATACCGAAGTCGCGAGCCGGATAGCGTCCTGAGCGGTCGTGGTCGTCCCAGGTCTGTCCCACCATTTGCAGCGGCACAAGAATGCCTACCACGGCAGCCGCACAGGCGGCAATCATCGAGGTGCGTGCATCGGCATCGGCTTTCTTTGCCTTCTTGATGATGGCGAGAATGAGTTTCCACAGTCCGGCAACGCCCATACCCACCCATATTGCAAAGGCATAGAATGAGCCTGCAAAGGCGTAGTCGCGCTCGCGCGGCTGGCTTGGAGTCTGGTTAAGATATATCACAATGGCGATACCCGTCATGAAGAAGAGGAAGAATACCACCCAGAATTGCTCGATTCCGCGTTTTCCGGCGTAAGCCTGCCACAGCAAGCCGATGATACCGAGCAGCAGCGGCAGCATGTAGAACACATTGTGTCCCTTGTTGCCCTCGCCGAGGTCGCTCGGAAGCAGCGACTGGTCGCCGAGGCGTGCGTTGTCGATTAAAGGAATACCGCTTATCCAGTTGCCGTGGGTGATTTCACCACTGCCCTGAATGTCGTTTTGGCGGCCTACGAAGTTCCACATGAAGTAGCGCCAGTACATATAGTTGAGCTGGTAGTCGATGAAGAAACGCATATTTTCCACAAATGTGGGCTTCACCTTTGGCTCAGTGGAGATAACGTTGCCCTCCTTGTCGAGCTGTGTGGTGGCATTCACGGTGGTTCCCACCATGCCTATCCATTCCTTGTACTCACGGGCGTGTGCACCGCTGTGCATTCGCGGGAAGAGCATGTCGAGCTCTGGCGAAGTCACATATTTGTCGGCTGTGCCTATCTGCTTGTAGCGGTCGGGCTGCGACGGGTCGGTCTTCACCTCTTTGGCATAGAGAGCCTTGCCTTCTTTCTTCACAGGCTTCATTGCGCCCTCGCCGTTGTCCTTATACACCACGCCGGCGTTGAACGTCTGTCCGTAGAGCAGCGGAGTGTCGCCATACTGCTCGCGGTTGAGGTAGCTACCCAGTGCAAACACGTTGTCGGGCGAGTTCTGGTCCATTGGTGTCTGTGCATTCGAGCGGATAAGAATGAGTGCATACGATGAGTAACCTATGAAAATCACGAAAATGCTCATCACCGTGAGTGCGAAGATACGCGCCGGAATGCGGTTGCAATATTTGTAGAGATACACAATGAGAGCCACTGTGAGCACTGCCGGAATCAAGAAACCGTCGCCTATGAAGAGCATTCCCGAGAGGAAGATGCTCAGGAAGAACGACAGCTTGATTCGGGTGGGGCTTTGCTGCTTGTAAAGCTCATATATGCTCCAGATGAACACTGCAAAGAGCACTATGGCATAGATGAGCACGCCCGAATTGAAGCCAAGTCCGAGGGTATTCACGAAGAACAGCTCCATGTCCTGTGCCACTTCCACGAAGCCCGGTACGAGTCCGAAGAGAATCAGCGCGATGATGGCAAACGAGAGGAGCAGCGCCAGCAGCGAGCCCTTGGCATTGGTATTCTTGAATTTCTTGTAGTAGAACACAAGCACGATTGCCGGAATACAAAGCAAATTGAGCAGGTGCACTGCCACCGACACGCCTATCACATAGGCTATGAGCACCAGCCAGCGGTCGCTGTGAGGCTCGTCGGCGCGGTTTTCCCATTTCAAGATGAGCCAGAACACCAAGGCGGTGCAGAACGATGAGAAGGCATATACCTCAGCCTCAACAGCCGAGAACCAGAAGGTGTCGCTCCACGTATAGACGAGGGCGCCACACAATCCGCTGCCGAAAATCACAAGCATCTCGGTGAGGCTCACGCTCTCGGCATCGTCAGCTACCACAAGACGCTTCACCAAGTGGGTGATAGTCCAGAACAGCAGCAAAATGGTACCTGCACTGAGCAATGCCGACATGGCATTCACACACAGAGCCACACTGCTCACATCGTTGGTGAAATTGATAGCAAATCGGGCGGCAAGCATAAAGATAGGGTTGCCGGGCGGGTGTCCGATTTCGAGTTTGAATCCTTGCGAGATAAATTCCGGGCAGTCCCAGAAGCTGGCAGTAGGCTCCATGGTGAGGAGGTAGGTGACAGCAGCCACCACAAATGTGAGCCAGCCAAGTGAGTCGTTGATAATCTTGTATCTTCTCATCTGTGAGATATTAAAAAATAACTTTGTTTATTATCGATAATTGAGCCTTTCGGCAACGCACTATCGGCATCACATCTCTTGCAACAGCTACATTGTGCAATGTCTGCCTGCCGAAACATTTTGCAAATATAGCTCAAATTTGTGGCACTCACACAATTAAAGCCGACTTTCAGCCTATTTTTAAAATTAAATAACACCAGTGTGTGTCGGCTCTTTGTGCCTCTCGATGCCGCCAGTGTGGCTCGACGAAGCATTAATGAGCCTGCAATATTAATCGAATTTTGCCATTGACTTACTTTTTAATATTGATTTTTATAGGCTAAAACATTGATTATCAATGGCGATTGTTTATATTTTAAAAAATAGGGTTTACTTTGCGTATTTACTGTATATTCACGCTTTCATTTCTCTTGACTAATTTTGCACCGAAGCACCAAGTGCGCTTTTACTTATCAAAATTCACATAAACCTAACAATTAAATGAAACACTTAAAAATTGATTTCTTCAAGATGATTATGCTCATCGTGGCATTAATCTCAGGTGTTACCGCATTTGCCCAGACCACCATTGAGGGTCTTGTGGTTGACGGTACAAAAGAACCTATCATCGGTGCATCGGTGTTCGTGAAAGGCACTTCCACCGGAACCGCCACCGACTTCGACGGTCGATTCACTCTCAAAGTTCCAATCAACAATGCTATCCTCGTTATCAGCTACGTAGGCTGCCAGTCACGCGAGATTGTTGCCAACTCACCCGAGGTGAAAGCCGGCATCGTACTCAAGGAAGATGCCCAGAACCTCGAGGAGCTTGTGGTGATTGGCTATGGTAGCGTAAAGAAGCAAGATGCTACCGGTTCAGTGATGGCTATCAAGCCCGATGAGCTTAACAAGGGTAACCGCGTGTCGGCTCAGGACGCTCTCGTGGGTAAGATGGCAGGTGTAAACGTGGTGTCGAGCACCGGAGCTCCGGGCGAGGGCGCTACAATACGCATTCGTAGCGGCGCCAGCCTCTCGGCAAGCAACGACCCGCTTATCGTTATCGACGGTGTGCCTGTGGATAACTCTACTATCGAGGGCGCAAGCAACATCATCGGCTCTATCAACCCTGAGGACATCGAGACTTTCACCGTGCTCAAAGATGCTTCGGCTACTGCAATCTACGGTTCGCGTGCATCTAATGGTGTAATCGTTATCACCACCAAGAAGGGTGGCGACCGCACTCAAGTCACTTATAGTAGCAACTATGCCGTGGGTACGGTTGCCAAGAAGCTCGACGTGCTCACTGCCGACGAGTTCCGCCAGTATGTCCCCACAGTGACCGGTGTCCCCTCTGATGCTAAATTCGGCGATGCAAACACCGACTGGCAGGACGAAATCTATCGCACCTCGTTCAGCACCGAGCAGAACCTCTCGGTAGCCGGCAATATCAAGGCTATAGATAGTCCCTATCGCGTTTCTCTTGGTTATACCGACCAGAATGGTATCATCAAGACGAGCAACTACCAGCGCTACTCTTTCGGTGGCAACATCGCTCCTCAATTCTTCGACAAGCACCTCACTGCCAACATCAACCTCAAGGTTTCCTATGAGAAGAACCGCCAAGTTAATAATGATGTTGTGAACAGCGCACTCCGCTACGACCCTACCCGCCCCGTTATGACAGGAAGCAGCACCGCTGCTACCGACCCGGGTCTCGGATACTTCATCTGGACCAACGGAGGTTCGCCTATGGCTATCCAGACCGATAACCCTGTGGCTACTCTCGATCTCACCGACCGCCATAACAAGATTACACGCTCCATTGGTAGCGCAGCTATCATGTACAAGGTTCACGGTCTTGAAGACCTGAAACTCAACGTAAACCTCGGCTACGATGTGCTCCGCAGCAAGTACAACCGCAACGTGCCCCAGTTGGCTGGTATGATGTACACCGGCAACCAGAAGGACGGTACAGGTCTTGCCGAAAGCGGCACACAAGATAAGCGCAACTACCTCCTCGATGCTTTCGCCAACTACGACAAGGAGCTTGGCAAGCACAATTTCGGCGTGATGGCCGGTTATGGCTGGCAGCACTTCTGGAAAAAGTATGACCTCACCACCAACGACACTGAGGGCAACCAGCTTGCTACTCCCTACCACTATGAGTCGGAGTATTATCTCCTCTCATTCTACGGCCGTGTGAACTATGGCTACGACAACCGCTATCTCGCAACCGTCACAATGCGTACTGATGCCTCTTCGCGATTCTCTAAGGACAACCGCTGGGGTCTCTTCCCATCGGTGGCTCTCGCTTGGCGCATCACCCAGGAGGACTTCCTCAAAGACCAGAACACTCTCTCCGACCTCAAGCTCCGTCTCGGCTACGGTGTGACAGGACAGCAGGATATCATCAACGACTACCCCTACATGACCACTTTCTCGGTTTCTTATCCTGAGTCGTCATATCAGTTTGGCGACAAGTGGTATCAGACCTACCGACCCAATGGATTCGATAATGACATCAAGTGGGAAAGCACCACCACTTGGAACGTGGGTATCGACTATGGCTTCCTCGGAAACCGCATCTATGGTACTATCGACTACTACAAGCGATTTACAAAGAACCTCTTGAACACTATCAACGTGCTCTCGGGTACTAATTACTCTTCGGTTATCACCACCAACATCGGTAAGATGGAGAACCAAGGCGTGGAGTTTGCTATCAACGCCGTGCCGGTGCGAACAAGCGACTTTGAGTGGACCGTTGGATTCAACTACACTTGGAACGACTCGAAAATCACCAAGCTCAACACCGTTGATACCGGTGCAAACTTCGTGAATACCGGTGCTATCTCCGGCACAGGAAAGACCGTGCAGGTGTTTATGGTCGATGAGCGCCCCTACACATTCTATCTCGCCAAACAAGCCTACGATGAGAACGGCAAGCCTCTTGAAGGACAATATGTGCAGCCCGACGGCTCTATCTCAGCCACCGAGACCAAGTATGCCACCGGCAAGAGTGCCCTCCCGACCTCTTACCTCGGCTTCAACACCCGCTTTACCTACAAGAACTGGGACCTCTCAATCAGCGGTCACGGCTCATTTGGCAACTACGTGTATAACTACGTGAAAGCCGACCAGTATTGCCAGTCGGTATATAGCGACCAGGGCAGCTTCAGCAACATTCTGCACAGCACTCGCGACCTCGGCTTCGAGACTCAGCAGCTCTACAGCGACATGTGGCTCGAGAATGGCTCATTCTTCCGCTTCGACAACGTGACTCTCGGCTACAACTTCCGCAAGCTGTGGAACGACAAGAGCACGCTTCGCCTCACCTTCGGCGTGTCGAACCTCGCCACTATCACCGGCTACAGCGGCATCGATCCTGAGCTTAGCAACGGTATCGACCGCGAGGTTTATCCGCGTCCGCGCACTTTCAATGTAGGTGTGAATCTTAACTTCTAATTACTAACCATTAATCAAGACAATAAGAAAATGAAAAAATATATTTTCATGCTTTTAGCAAGCATTATGTGCCTCTCGTCGTGCATCGGCGACCTCGACACAATGCCATTAGACGATAACCAGCTTGTGGGCCAGCAGGTGTATAGCACCAAGGACGGCTACCTTGGCGTGCTCGCCAAGTGCTACGGCTCATTGATTCTCACCGGCCAGAAGGGTGGCGACGGTGGCGACGGCGACCTCGAAGGTGCCAACGAAGGCTACTCGGGCTATGTGCGCCTACTGTTCTACCTTCAGGAGCTTACAACCGACGATTTCCTCATGCCTTCGTCTTCTAACGGTCTGCGCAAGTGCCTCAACCTCCAGTGGACTTCTTCAAACGCTTCGGTTATCACTTGGACCTACCAGCGTCTCTATATGTCGATTGCCTACTGCAACGAGTTCCTCCGCGAGTGCACTCCCGAGAAGATGAAGGGCTATGGCGTGTGGGACCAGATGAGCGGTGACTACCTCGCCTATCGCGCCGAGGCTCGCTTCATTCGCGCCTACTGCTACTCTATGCTCTGCGACCTCTTCGGTGGCGTGCCTTATATCGACGAGACTGTGGGTGTGAAGGATATTCCCGTGCAGATGACCCGCAAAGCCACTTTTGAGTATGCCGAAAGCGAGCTGAAAGCCATTGTCGGCGAGTCGGCAAGCGACGACCTCCTCAAAGAGCCGGGACAGAACGAATATGCCCGCGTGGATAAGGTGGCTGCCTGGTTCCTCCTATCTCGCATGTATCTCAATGCTAAGGTATGGACCGGCACCGACCGCTACACCGACTGTCTCACCTACGCCAAGAAGGTGATCGACAGCAACGCTTATCCTCTTGCAAGCGACTATCGCCACATCTTCCTCGCCGACAACAACACCTGCCGCGAAATCATCTGGCCGCTCGCTCAGGACGGTCTCCGCGCCCAGAGTTCGGCTGGAACCAACTTCTATGTGAAGGCTTTTGTGAATGGCCCGATGAATGAGCTTTATCAGACCGGCATAGGCTCGAAAGGCTGGGGCAACGTGCGTGCCAAGATGACTCTCGTAGATGCTTTCGACCCTGCCGACGTGGCTTTCCGCACCGACGACACTTGGGGTAACACCAAGAACGACAAGCGTGCCCAGTTTATGACTGCTCTCGACAACCAGAAGAAGGAAACCTGGGACAACAACCAGGCTATGACCAGCACCTTCACCTGCGGTTACGGCTACATCAAGTGGCGCAACGTGACTAAGGACGACAAAGAGTGCGCTTCGGGTATCACCTACACTTCAATCGACTTCCCGTTGTTCCGCACCGGCGATGCCTATCTTATGGCTGCTGAGGCTATCCTCCGCTCGGGCGGCAACCGTGCCGACGCTCTGAAATACGTGAACGAAATCCGTGAGCGTGCCTACATGAGCGGCAAATACGCCAAGGCAGGCGTTTCGTCAGCCGTCAGCGGTGATATCACCGACAGCGAGCTTACTCTCGACTTTATCCTCGCCGAGCGTCAGCGCGAGATGGCTTCGGAGCTTGTCCGCCGCACCGACCTTATCCGCTTCGGAAAGTTCACCAAGGGCTACAACTGGGACTGGAAGAACGGTGAGCGTCTTGGCTCCGACGTAGATGATTTCTACGCACTCTTCCCCATTCCTGAGAGCGAGATGACTAATAACCCGGCTCTTGAGCAGAACGAAGGCTACAAGTAATTTGTCGGCATCTACCTACTGCAATAACTTGATTTTTTACTAATTTTGTGGAATATAGCTTTCCAACTATATTTTCAAGCAAAAAACCGGTTATCGACATGAAAAGATTTTCAATTATTCTGTCGGCTATCATTCTTCCCCTCGTGGCGTTGTGCCAGACAACGCCCGAGGAGGTTTTTGCCGACCTCAACAAAGCTGGTGGCGTGTATTACGCCTACCCTGTGACCGAGTCGCTCAACACTCCCGCCCCCAAGGGGTATGAGCCTTTCTACATCAGCCACTACGGCCGTCACGGCTCGCGCTATCTCATTGGCGACAACGACTATGAGTGGGTGCTCAAGCTCATGCGCCGTGCCCACGAGGCTAAGGCTCTCACTCCGCTTGGCGAGGACGCTCTCAAGCGCATCGAGCTGGTGTGGCTTGAGGCTGAGGGACGCGGTGGCGACCTCTCCCCTCTTGGTGTGCGCCAGCACCGCGGCATCGCCGAGCGCATGATTACTGCCTATCCACAGGTGTTCAAGGGTGAG
The DNA here is from genome assembly GCA_945645715.1 of uncultured Prevotellaceae bacterium. Taxonomy (GTDB): domain Bacteria; phylum Bacteroidota; class Bacteroidia; order Bacteroidales; family Muribaculaceae; genus CALZFJ01. The sequence continues at coordinate 9,020 of CALZFJ010000005.1, forward strand.
CCTGCAATTTCGGCTCGCTCCACCATTGTGATGCGCTGTGCCATGAGTATGGACGCTTTCTGCGAGCGACTCAAGGAGATTAACCCCAAGCTGCAGATTACTCGCGAGGCAAGTATGCGCTACATGAACTATCTCAACTATCACAGTGAGGAGTCAAACAAGTTTACCGGCAAGGGAGGTCCCTGGCACGAAGAGTATCGCAAATTTGAGAATGCACACACGCATTCCGACCGCATGATGCGTGCCCTCTTCTGCGATGACACTTTCGTGACACGCTGCGTCAATCCTCATGAGCTGATGTGGGGATTCTACTGGCTCGCCGTGGATATGCAGGATATGGAGACCGAGGTGTCGTTCTTCGACCTTTTCGAGCCTCAGGAGCTGTTTGACCTGTGGCAGGCGTTCAACTATCGCTTCTATGTGTGCGACAGCAACTACGCGCTCAACAACGGGCTTGTGCTTGCCAATGCACGTCCGTTGCTGCGCAACATTCTCGAAAGTGCCGATGAGGCTATCGCCAAGGGTGGCATTGCCGCCACTCTGCGCTTCGGTCACGACGGAAACCTCATTCCACTTGCCGGAATATTGCGCTTCAAGGACTGCTACAACTCAGTGAGCGACCCTTACGAGTTCTACAAGCACTTCACCGACTTCAAGATTGCCCCGATGGCAGGAAACGTGCAGATAGTGTTCTTCCGCAATAAGAAGAACGCCGACGACGTGATTGTGAAATTTATGCTCAACGAGCGTGAAACCTCAATCCCCGTTGACACCGACATCGCTCCGTTCTACCACTGGAGCGACGTGAAAGCCTTCTATCAGGAGGTGCTTGAAGGTCGCAAATAATCTTACGACCCTATTAATTCAATTCACATATTATGAGTAATCATAGAATACGGTTCAACAAGTAAATACGGTATAAACACCGGATCCGATGCCTTTGAGAAAAGACCCCGGGTCCATAAGGTAAGAAAAAAACTGCAAGCATTTTGGGTTTAGCAACGTGAGGGTGTATCAGATTCCGCATCTGATACACCCTTTTCCGCACAAAAAACTCATAGCGTAAATTACGTTACGAAACTTACGCAATGAGTCAAATATTGTATTCTAAGAGAGGGTGGGATTAGCGGAGGGTGCTGCCGGGGTAGGCTTCGAGGGCGTGGCGAAGCACTTCGAGTGCCTTGGCAAGCTCGGGCTTCTCGATTACGTAGGCAAGGCGCACCTCGTCGCGGCCATGGTCGGGGGTTGTGTAGAATCCCGATGCGGGAGCCATGAAGATGGTCTGTCCTTCCCACTGGAATTCTCGCAGGCACCACTCGCAGAAGCGGTCGGCGTCATCTACCGGGAGTCGCGCCACGGTGTAGAATGCGCCCATGGGAATGGGCGAGTAGCAGCCCGGAATGCGGTTGATGCCGTCGATGAGGAATTTGCGTCGCTCCACATACTCGTTGTAGGTGTCGAGCATATATTCGGGCGAGGCGTCAATCGAAGCCTCGGCTACAATCTGTCCGAGCAATGGCGGGCTGAGGCGTGCCTGGCAGAATTTCATCACGTTCTTCTTCAGCTCGGCGTGCTTGGTGATGATGGCACCTATGCGAATGCCACACTCGCTGTAGCGCTTCGACACCGAGTCGATTAGCACCACCTGCTCCTCGATTCCCTTGAGGTGGAATGCCGAGATGTAGGGGGCACCGGTGTAGCAAAATTCGCGATACACCTCGTCGCTGAAGAGGAAAAGGTCGTACTTCTTCACTATGTCGCGCAGCTGGTTCATCTCGCTCTGCGTGTAGAGGTAGCCCGTGGGGTTATTGGGGTTGCAGATGAGAATACCCTTGGTGCGTGGAGTGATAAGCTCCTCGAATTTCTCCACCGGTGGCAGCGCAAAGCCCTCGTCGATCGACGAGGTGACGGTCTTTATCACCGCACCTGCCGAGATGGCAAACGCCATGTAGTTGGCATAGGCGGGTTCGGGCACGATAATCTCGTCACCCGGGTCGAGACACGCCATAAAGGCAAACAGCACCGCCTCCGAGCCACCCACGGTGACGATGATGTCGTCGGGCGTAACGTCGATGTTGAAGCGGTGATAATAGGTGGCGAGTTTCTCGCGCAGCGAGCGTATTCCGTCGCTGGGGCTATATTCGAGCACCTTGCGGTCGATGTGCTTCAGTGCCTCAAGCGCCTCGGGAGGCGTGGGGAGGTCGGGCTGACCGATATTCAGGTGATACACTTTGATGCCGCGGCTTTTTGCAGCATTGCTCAGCGGCACCAATTTGCGGATTGGCGACGCAGGCATAATGACTCCGCGATTTGAAATCTTCGGCATAACGATTCAGAACAAGTTATTTATTCAAACAAATTCTTGCCATTCAGTAAACTAAGGGCAACAACAAGCAACACAGCACACCTTTTCGCAATGCACGGTGCGATACTCACTTGCGACTGCAAAGGTAATACAAAAATTTTATTTTCTCAACATCTTTCTCCTCCTATCATCAGCGCCCAAAGCGGGGTTTACCGCGGAATCGCTCGATAAAGCGGTAGGCATGGCGGTAGGAGCGCAGGTGGTGCATAATCCACAGGCGTTTCAAGAAGATAATCGGAGCAAACTGCACCGTGTAGTAGAAATGATGGCTGCGCATGGTGGCGATAATCACCTCCACCTTCTTGTCGATGTCGGCGCTCTTGGGCAAGAGCAGCAAGTGACCTATGCATCGCACGCCGCGGCGATGCAGGTAGAATCCGGCATCTTTCCACTTCACATTCTTCATCACATAGTCGCTCTGCCGGGTGATTTGCGTGAAATACTGGCTCTCCTTGTCGGCACTGATGCTCGGCACGCGCGAAAGACTGTCGCGGCGAATGCGGTAGTGGTAGTAAGATTTATCCACCAGCACCACGCGGTTAGCCTGATGCAGCAGCAAGTGGCTCACCGCAATGTCCTCATAGATTTCTCCCACCGGGAAGCGCACCTCATTGAAGAGACGGCGGCGGTAGATTTTGCTCCACACATGGTTCTGCAAGCGGCGGTCTTCCACCACCATCTTCAGAGCCTCATCGGGTGTAACAGTCTTCACTATATCCGACACCGAGCGCACCTTGCTCTTCTTGGAGTATTCGCGAATGTGTCCGCATGCCACAATGTCGGCATCATTCTCCACAGCCACACGGCATAAGCCCTCATACATGTCGCGCTCAATCCAGTCGTCGCTATCGACAAAGGCAATCCATTCGCCCGTGGCAACATCGAGCGCTGTGTTGCGGGCAGCGCTAAGACCCTGGTTTGGCTGTCGGATAAGTCGGATTCGGCTGTCGGCAGCAGCCCACTTGTCGCAGAGAGCCGAAGAGCCGTCGGTAGAGCCGTCATCTATCACAAGGATTTCCAGATTCTTGTAGGTCTGTCCACACACCGTCTTCATGCAGCGGTCCATATACTTAGCCACATTATACACGGGGACAATTACGCTGATTAAGGGCCGACTCTGAGTCGGCAATTGTGATGATTTGTTATCCATTCTTTTTACAGTTCTTAAGGCTTAAAACTACAACCCAATGAAATTCAGGGTGCAAAAATAGAGCAAATCGAGAGCAGAAACGCCAAGCTTGCTTGAGCGGGTATGCCGAGATGCAGCCTATTTTATGCAAAGTTAGTGCATTATTCCATCAAAATCCACATTATAGCCATAAAATTTGCAAAAGCATATCATTTTAACCACAAAATTTATCATTCCGACCGCAAAAACCACCCGCTGTTTGCTGCACTTTGCCATATTCCATGCACCTGCCCTCTCTCCTGACTTGTCGCTTGCCGAACTCTTCTCCCACCTCACAAAATAACAGCGTTGGTGGGTCGGTCGCACCAAGGCGCGACCCTACATGACGGCTGAGAGATAGTTTGTACCGTGGTGGATTCTATGTGGTGCATCGTGTGGGTCGGTTGCTCCAAAGTGCAAAATTTGCACTTTGAATTGCACTTTGCAGGAAATAGCTGTGTTGAACTTCTTGCGAGAACAACTTGAAGCTACTCAAAAACAGGCATTACTGAAAGCGACAACGAGGATACTGCGGCACCTGATGCCACAGTGTCCTCGTTGTTGTGTGTATTGGTGTCGATGAATCCCGACGCGCTACGCAAGGGAGTGTTTATTCTTCCTCCTCGGCGTTGGGGTCTTCCTTCATGTTGTGGAACACGTGCTGCACATCGTCGTCCTCCTCAAATTTGTCGAGGAGCTTGTTGAGAGTCTCACGCTGCTCGGGAGTAACCTCTTTGAGGTCGTTAGGCACGCGTACAAACTCGTTGCGGACGATTTCAAAGCCGTTCTCCTCAAGATACTTCTGAATGTTGGCATTCTCCTCAAAAGCACCCGAGATAGTGATTTCGCCCTCTTCCTCATCGCGCTCGATTTCATCTACGCCGTAGTCGATAAGTTCAAGTTCGAGTTCGTCAAGCTCCACGCCCTCTTTGTCCTTCACAGTGAACAGGCACTTGTGCTCGAAGAGGAACGAAAGGCTGCCCGAAGTACCGAGGTTTCCGCCAAACTTATTGAAGTAGCTGCGCACATTGGCAACGGTGCGGGTGTTGTTGTCGGTAGCAGTCTCCACGAGGATAGCGATACCGAAAGGTCCATATCCTTCGTACACGATTTCCTTGTAGTCGCTTGCGTCCTTGTCGGTAGCCTTCTTGATGGCACGCTCAATGGTGTCCTTAGGCATATTCTCAGAGCGTGCAGTGGCGAGAAGCATACGCAGGCGCGAGTTACCTGTGGGGTCGGGACCGCCAGCCTTCACGGCAATGGTGATTTCCTTACCGATTTTGGTAAACACGCGCGACATGTGTCCCCAGCGCTTAAATTTTCTTGCTTTGCGAAATTCAAATGCTCTTCCCATAAAAAAGTTTCGTTTTGTATATATTAGTTTTTTATTATTCCACAGTGTTTCGGGCAGTTATCGGAGCTGTGCGCCCACCTGCTTCTGGAGGTTGGCGATGATCTTGTTCATCACAGCGTCGATTTGCTTGTCTTGCAGTGTCTTCTCGTCGTCTTGGAGAATTATGCTGATGGCATACGACTTCTTGCCGGCTTCGAGGTTCTTGCCTTCATATACGTCGAAGAGGCTCACGCCGCGCAGCAGTTTGCGCTCCGAGCTGTTTACCACCTTCTCAATATCAGCCATGGTGACCGAAGCATCTACGAGCAGCGCGAGGTCGCGCTTCACGGGCTGGGTCTTTGGCAGGTCGGCAAATGTCACCTTCTTCTTGAGCGTCATCTTCACGAGAGCGTCCCAGTCGAGCTCGGCGAAGAACACTTCCTGAGCCACATCGAGCTTCTTCAGGATAGCCTTCTTCACGATACCCACCTCACCGATGTGCTTTCCGCCACGGTTGTTGATGGTGAGTGCAGCCGAGAAAATGTCGTTTGAGATTTGCTCCATCACCAGCTCCTTCGAGCTGATTCCAATGCGTGCAAACACATTCTCCACCACAGCCTTCAGGTCGAAGATGGTGCTCTTGCGGGCAGCTTCAGCCCAGTTTCCGTCGTGGTTGTTACCGGTGAGCCATATTCCGAGTGCAGTGTGCTCAGAGAATGCTGCAAGCACCTTCTCAGAGCAGTCGGCATCGGGATTGAAGTGATATACATTGCCAAACTCATACATCTTCAGGTTGCCGCTGCGGCGGTTGATGTTGTGGGCAATGCTTTCGAGTCCGCCAAAGAGAAGCGACTGGCGCAGCACGCAGAGGTCGCTGCTGAGCGGATTGAGCAGATGCACGCAATTAGCCTCGGGATAAGTGGTGAGGTCGGCATAGTAGGCACCGGCGGTGAGCGAGTTGTTCATTATCTCATTGAAACCGGCTGCGGTGAGCTGCTCCGAGAGAAGCTGCTGCAGAGAGTTCTTCACATCGGTCTCACCCTTGTAGGAGAGTGAGCTGTGCACGGTTTCGTCAAATTCCACATTGTTGTAGCCATACACGCGCATCACGTCTTCCACCACGTCGCAAGGACGCTGCACATCGACGCGGTATGTGGGCACAAGTAGCTCAAGAGCCTCATCGCTCTCGGCTGTGATTTCAATCTCCAGGCTCTTGAGAATACCCTTGATGGTATCCTTGCCGAGATGCTTGCCAATGAGTGTGTCGGCATACGCATATTCGAGTGTAACCGGGAAGCGTGGGAAATCCTTTGCCTTGATATCCACAATGTCGCCGCAAATCTCGCCACCGGCAAGTTCCTTTATCATGAGGGCGGCAGCCTTGAGGTTATATACGGTCTCATTGGGGTCGATACCGCGCTCAAAGCGGAACGATGCATCGGTGTTGAGTCCGAAGCGGCGTGCCGACTTGCGAATCCATGTGGGGTGGAAGTAAGCCGACTCCAAGAAGATGTCGGTTGTCGATTCGGTAACACCCGAATCAAGGCCACCAAACACACCGCCTATGCACATAGGCTCCTCGGCGTTGCATATCATGAGGTCGCTCTCGGTGAGAGTGCGCTCCACGCCATCGAGAGTGACAAACTTAGTGCCTTCGGCTACTGTCTTCACCACCACCTTCTCGCCTTTCACCTTGGCAAGGTCGAAGCAGTGCAACGGCTGACCAAGACCGAGCAGAATAAAGTTGGTGATATCCACGATGTTGTTGATAGGGCGCTGGCCTATAGCCGTGAGGCAGTCTTTGAGCCATTGCGGGCTTTCCTGCACTTTCACGTTGCGGATAGTGACACCCGAGTAGCGCGGACACGCCTCAGCGTTCTCCACAGTCACCTCCACGGCACCGTCGGCACGGTCGCTCTTGTAGGCAGCCACGTCGGGGCGATGTGCAGCCACATTCAAGCCGCGGTTGGCATTGAGCCATGCGGCAAGGTCGCGTGCCACGCCATAGTGCGAAGCGGCATCGATGCGGTTGGGGGTGAGATCCACCTCCAGCACATAGTCGTCGGTCACGTTGTAGTATTCGCGGGCAGGCGTACCGGGCTTCACATCGAGCGGCAGCTCAATGATTCCGGCATGAGAAGTGCCCACGCCAATTTCGTCCTCGGCGCAAATCATACCGAAAGACTCCACGCCGCGTATTTTCGACTTCTTGATTGCAAATTCCTTGTCGCCATCATAGAGCTTAGTGCCCACGGTGGCAACTACCACGTGCTGTCCGGCAGCCACATTGGGTGCGCCACACACAATCTGGGTGGGCACGCCGTCGCCGAGGTCAACGGTGGTGATGTGCAGGTGGTCGCTGTCGGGGTGCTCCACGCAGGTGAGCACTTCGCCCACCACCAGTCCGGCAAGACCGCCCTTGATGGTTTCAACTTTCTCTACCGAGCCGGTTTCGAGACCGAGCGAAGTGAGGGCAGCAGCCAGCTCATCGGGAGTAAGGTCGAAATCGACATATTTCTTCAGCCAATTATATGATATATTCATAATTTTGAGAGTTTATTTTCACTTGAATAATGCTCACATTGAGCCTATTTACGAAAAATCCCACAAATTTACGAAGAAATTTCAATATAGATTGTAGGTATCTGCAAAAAAACAAGCAATCGGGCAAAAAATGCCACCGATTGCCTGTTTTTTAGCTCGATATTAGCTTCTGTGTGATTATTTCTTTGTGGGAGCGGGTTTCTTCATTTTGCAGCTATTGCCCGAGCAGCACTTTTCCTTACCCTCTTTTGCCGGGCAGTTCTTGGCAGGGGTGCTGCCAAGTTTCTGTGTGGCAATGCCCGGTGCTACGTTCTTCTTCCTTGGCGAAGAGCCATTGAGCAGGCGGGCACGGCCGCTCTTTGCCAATCCGGGACGGAATGTGAAAGCAATGGGGTAGTGGTCGGATATATAGGGAACGCCATAGTCGCCGTTGAGTACCTTGAACGTCAGCGGAGTGACACCGCTGTAGAAGATGTGGTCGATTACTTGCTCATTGTCGCTGTTGGTGGCAGGGTTGCCTTCAATCTTGCCGAATCCATTGTAGGTGATAGAGTTGTCGGTGACCTTGCACTCCGAGCGAGCATCGTGCAAGGCAGCCTTTAGCGGGTCGAAGATAGCATTGTCGGTGGGGCTGTTGAAATCAGCCGAGAGAAGCACGGGAGCACCGTTAGGATTTAGCTCTTTAATTTTAGCCACAATCAGCTCAATGGAGTTCTTGCGGGCTTCGCGGCCCATGTGGTCGAGGTGGGTGTTGAAATAGAAGAATCCGTGATTGGAGTTCTTCACTTTGAAGAAGCCCCATGTGCAGGTGCGGTTGCAGGCAGCGTCCCAGCCGCGCGACACCTTGTCGGGGGTCTCCGATAGCCAGAAAGTGCCGCTCTTGAGCAGAGTGAGGCGTGATGTGTCGTAGTAAATAGCCATCATCTCACCCGCACGGTCGCCATCGTCGCGACCCACACCTATGTGCTTGTAGCCGGTGAGGTTCTGGTCGAAGTAGTCAATTTGGTCGGGGCAAGCCTCCTGCAAGCCCATCACGATGGGTTTCTGTTCGGCAACCATCTTGAGAGAAGCCTCGCGGCGGTTTTCCCAGCGGTTGTCGCCATCGGTATCGGCAGCCATGCTCAAGCGCACGTTGTAGGAAATCACCTTATATTCTTTAAGAGCCAAAGTCTTTGTAGGCTTTAGCACCGATTGTGTGTCCACTGTCTGTGCCGAAGCCAAAGAGGCGATGAGCAGCGCGACAATCACTGTTGAAAAGATGCGTAAGTGTTTCATTTGATTGTAGTTGAAAAATGGTTTTGTCAAAAAAAGTGGTTTTATGTATAAGGGGTTTACTGTTTTTTCCCGAGCTTGTTCTCAATGAGCTTACGGGCAGCAGCGAAGTTGTCGCCATGATAGAGAATATTGCCCGTTGAGTCAGAAAGAATATAGTAGGGCGTAGAGGAGAGGTTGAGGTTGCGCACGTAGTTGTTCACCACGCCACCCACAGCCCAGTAGCGACGCCACGAGGCAGAATCGTTGCGGAGAATCGACTTCCAGCGCAGTGTGTCGCTGTCGAGGTTCACATCTACAATTTGCAGGCGCTTGCTGTCGAGCTCCTTGTCGAAGTCCTTGATAGCGTGGAAATCGTTGTAACGCATACGGTCGTCGGGGTTCCAGAAGTAGTATATGCTGAGCGTGTTGCCGTAGGGGCGCACATTCTCCATGCTGTCGCGGTCGCTCCACAGGGTCATGGTAGCCATTCGCTCCTTTTCGCTAATGTCGGCACGCATCGACTGCATGGCATAGAAGCCGCGCATCACCGACTCGGGGCGGGCATCAATTTCAATCTTAGCAAGCAGTGCATCAATCTTTTTCTTGTCGGTGAGGTCGCTGTAGTTGTACATAAGCAGCAGAGTGCTCACCACGTTGCCCGGATTAGTCTCGATAAACTCCTCGATGGCAGCATCGGTGGCAGCGTGGTTCTCATTTGAGAAATCGTCGCTGTGGCTCACGATAAAATCGCTCCACTCCTCATTCACATCGGTGCCGCGCACCTTGGTGCTATAAGGGGCAGTGAGCGAGCCTTCAATCGTCACATCATCGCCATTCTTCACCAGCACGGCAGCAATGAGCTTCTTCTGCTGGTTGCACACCCACACAGGCACAAGCTCCTCGCTCGCTCCGGTGAAGGTAAACCTGCCTTCCTGCATCGTCACCCACTCACATTCAAAGCCATCGTCGGTAGGATAGACTACACGCACATTCTGAGTGCCACCATCGGCAATCACACCCTCAATGGTGAAGTGGTCGCTCGAGCACCCTGTGCCCAGCAGAGCCACAATCAGTGCCGCTGCTGCCATCATCAGCTTGTTTATTGATTTGTATGTCTGCATATATATCTTAAAGAAAAACATTTTTTAAGGGGTTAAAAAATAACTGCCGGCATCAAAGCTGCCCGGTCTCAATGCGCACGCAGATGCGCTCAATCACAGCATCTTCCTTGTTCTTCTCGGGGTGATAGCCGGCTTTCATGTTCACGCCGAAGAAACGCCCGAACGTCTGCCAGAAACCGGCACGGAAAGTGCCCAGAAAAGCCTTCACAATGTTGTACGACGACTGGTCGGTCTCGCGGTTGATGAGTTTCACCAGCATCTTTCCCTGAGAGCGCGTGAACGTCTTCATCACAGGCTTATACTGATTGAAAATCTCCTTCTCGAATTGCTTCAGATAGTCCTGCTTCTCCTTTTCGGTGGGGAAAGTCTCGAGATACTCATAGGTCTCGAGCAGCGTGGAGCAGATGAGCTTGGCGTAAGGGAGCGTCTTGCGCACATCGCGCACCGTGCGCCAATAGAATCGTTCCTCCTTCTTGTTGCGGAAACGCTCACGGGGATAGATGGTGATGGGGTTGAACACAATCATGCACACAGTGTCGCCCGTAGCCTGGTCGATAAAGTGATATTTTCCCTTAAACACCTGCTGCAAGCCACTAATGGGCGTGACTTCGGTGGGTACAGGTGCTTGAGCCAAAGCTACCGCAGCCGATACTACCATAAAAACGAGTGCCAATATGCGAGAAAAGCCCAACTTCATTCCAATTCTAAAATATTATGCAAAATTAGCGCAAGGCGAGCGTATTAGCAAATAAAAAACTTGTTTTTTGATTTT
>CALZFJ010000006.1 GCA_945645715.1 uncultured Prevotellaceae bacterium
ATAATACGAATCTAATTGAGATATACCGAAAATGTTGGCAAAAGGATTTGGAGCAGCCTTGCAGGGAATAGATGCAATAGCCGTGACCATAGAGGCTTCGGTAACAGCAGGTGTTGGATTTTGCATAGTAGGCTTGCCCGATACAGCAGTGAAGGAAAGCTATGAACGTGTGAAGTCGGCTCTTGCAGAGTGTGGATTTGATTTTCCGCGACGCAGCGTGGTAATAAATATGTCGCCTGCCGATATTAAGAAAGAGGGCGCTGCCTACGACCTTCCCATTGCCATTGCGATTCTTGCGGCCGATGAGAGACTTGCACCCGAGCATCTCTCACAGTATCTAATGATGGGTGAGCTGTCGCTTGATGGAACTCTGCTGCCCATCAAGGGTGTGCTACCAATGGCAATAAAGGCACGAGAGATGGGCTTCAAGGGTTTTATAGTGCCAAAAGCAAATGAAATGGAAGCAGCAGTTGTGAATAAGCTCGAAGTGTATGGAATGGAAAGCCTTCGTGACGTAATCGACTTCTTGAATCTCACTCGCAGCTTCAAGCCTACTGTGGTGAATACGCGCGAGGAATTTGCAAAGGCAGTTGGTCATTACGATTTTGATTTCAGCGACGTAAAGGGCCAGGAGAATGTCAAGCGTGCATTTGAGGTGGCATGTGCCGGCGGTCATAACATATTGCTCGTAGGCAGTCCGGGATCGGGAAAATCGATGATGGCAAAGCGATTGCCTTCAATCCTTCCTCCACTGACATTGCAAGAAGCACTTGAAACCACAAAAATACACAGTGTTGCAGGAAAATTACAGCGAGGAAGCACGCTGATGACCCAGCGTCCATTCCGTTCGCCTCACCATACAGTATCGCCTGTAGCACTCGTAGGAGGCGGAAACAACCCCATGCCGGGAGAGATAAGTCTTGCCCATAATGGAATTTTGTTCCTCGACGAGCTACCGGAGTTCAGTCGCCAAGTATTGGAGGTGATGCGACAGCCACTCGAAGACCGACGTATTACCATATCGCGTGCAAAATACACTGTGGAATATCCCACATCGTTTATGCTCGTAGCTTCAATGAATCCATGCCCTTGTGGTTATTACGGACATCCCAGCAAGCCGTGCATTTGCCAACCGGGTGCAGTGCAACGCTATCTCAGCAAAATATCGGGCCCGCTTCTCGACCGAATTGATATTCAGGTGGAAGTTGCTCCTGTTGATTTCGATGAGATTTCGAGCGATACTCCGGCTGAAAGCAGTGCCAACATACGTGAACGCGTGGTAAGGGCGAGGGAAATACAGGCAGCACGCTTCTGTAACGAGTCGGGAGTACACTGCAATGCACAGATGTCATCGAAGCTGATACGCAAGCATTGCCATCTCGACAGCCACTCGATGATGATACTCCGCGATGCTATGACGCGCCTCAATATGAGTGCCCGTGCCTACGACCGCATTCTGAAAGTCGCCCGCACCATTGCCGACCTTGCCGGCTCCGAGCAAATCCAGCCAATCCATATCCGCGAAGCAGTAAGCTACCGCAACCTCGACCGCGGTGGGTGGGCAGAAAGAGGATTCTAAAAAGACCTTTTCATTCCAAATTAAATACCCCTGCCACATAAATTTGTAGCAGGGGTATTTACTATAGTTTAGTGATTCTGCCGAACGCTCAATTCATTCAAAAAGGTTATTTCGGCACACCATGAAATATTATTTCTTTTCGTTAGTGTTGGTCAAGGTTTTACCTTGAAATTGTCCTGTCTGGGCATCAAGGAATGTCTTAACTTTGGCAATTTCAGGTTCTGACATCTTGCGACCAACCTGGAATTCAGCCATCATTTCAATGGCTTTCTCCAATGTACTAACGCTACCGTCGTGATAGTATGGCCAAGTGAGTGCAACATTGCGCAGGGTAGGAGTCTTGAAACGATAACGGTCACGCTCTACCTTGGTTTGTGCCCAACGTCCGTTGTCAGAGTCGGTAAGTCCCGACTTCTCATTGATCTCGCGATTTTGGAAATAGTTATCGCGCTGACCCATCAGCTCGTATGACAGACCACCCATATTGACACCGGCATGGCAAGTGGCACACTTATAATCCTTGAAGATAGCGTAACCCTCAATCTGCTCTTCAGTCATAGCAGTCTTGTCGCCCTTAAGGTAAAGGTCGAAAGGAGAGTTGGGAGTGAGAAGAGTTTTCTCATATTCAGCTATGGCATCGGTGATAGTCTTTTCATTAATACCCTCTGGATAAGATGCAAGGAAACGCTTGCTGAAATCGGCATCTTCCGATAATTTAGCAGCGATCTCTTCAAATGACTTGCTTCCCATTTCCACGGGATTAAGTGGAGGACCGGCAGCCTGCTCAGCAAGAGTGGCAGCTCGGCCATCCCAGAACTGCACGAAATTGAATGCTGCGTTGTAAGATGTAGGTGCATTGATTCCGCCCAACTGTCCGGCAATACCCTCAGAGAACTGATCGTTATCAACACCGGCAGTCTCTATGCCATGACAAGTTGCACAAGAAATCGTGCCGTCACCCGAGAGTCGGGTGTCATGATACAGTTCCTTACCCAATTGCACTTTAGCTGCATCTACAGCGATGGAGTCGGGGATAGGACGGATAGGTTCGTTCTTAAATTCTGCGGCAGCTAACTCATTAGGATAGAATTGAGTGCGGTGCTGCTTCACCCATTCGAGAACGATGTCGGTCTTGGCTGATGTCAGAGATGATCCCCAATGTGCAAGATAGTACGACATCAGTGGCATGGTTCCATCTTGTACACACTTCTCCACTTTGGCGAGATCCACTTCGTTGACTGCCTCACCGGCAGCCACGGCCTTCATCATAGGCGCGATATCAAACATTTTGTACCCTTCTTCCACATGCGAAGCGATGAGTTGCTTGGCAACAGGAAATGAAGCGTAGAATGGTAGGTCGGGGCTCTCCGTGTGGCAGAACACACAACCTCCGTCATTCATGATTTCTGTCAACTGCTCATTTGCGGGCAGCGACTCGTCGGGAGCCTGGTTAACGGCACGGTAGGCTATTGCTAAGCCAACCACACAGATTGCTCCGCCGAGAATGATTTTACTTGTTTTCTTCATACGACTTGTTTTATATTAGTTATTGTATAGGATTGTATCTTATGAGAATTTACTTTAAGAATAGCTGTGCATACTGCTGCTGGCAGAAGGCAGTAGATTTACACCATACCAGCACATCTGAAGTAACAAAAATCCAATTATCAACCAAATGTAACTCATGCGGGCATGTCGGTATGTGGCATGAGAATCTGTTGAAGACTTAGAAGTGCGGCGGTGAATATACACTAAATATGCGCACCATGTAGCTGCTGCCCATATCTCCTTGGGGTCCCAGGTCCAATAGCTGCCCCATGCCTGTTTTGCCCAAATACAACCTGAGAGCATTCCAAAGGTTAGGAAAGCCATACCTATCTTCACAAGTTGATCTGCTGAACAGAGATATTTGCCGGTATGCTGCCACAATCCGCTCACAGCGAGCAAAAATGCGCAGCCAAAGACGCTGTAAGAGAAAATATATACGGTAACATGTGGTACGAACCATGCGCTCTGCAGAGCCGGCATAAGGCTTTGGTCATGGATGTCGGGCTTGAAAATGTTGATGCAGATAAATACGCTTGCCACTATCAACGAGAACACTTGAATCCATCTGTATTGCCATCTAAGATATACAATCCACCCCGACACAACCATAAACAGTGAGTACCATAGGCGTGTTTCTCCAAGTGTCCTCAATGGCGGACGCTCCAGACTCAACCACAAACCTCCCACAAACACAGCGTAAATGATGACACCTATGGCTGTGCACCACAGGGCAACCTTGCTACATCTATCTTTGTTGCAGAAGGTAGCCGCTACACCGGCAGTCCAGAGTATCACTGAAACTGCGGCAAATGGTAAAAACAAATCCCATGTTATCATCATACTCTTGTAGTGCTTATCGTATTGTCAATATCCTTTATTCTCTCTGAAATATGAGGTTTCGCTCTCTTTACACCACCTGCAACTGCCCCTATAAGCAATAGAACTATACCTGTCAGCATCGGGTATTTCCATGGTTGGTGTTCAATCATGAAGACACAGTAGATTCCGTCGGCTTGCCGATGGAAATTCATAAGATATAAGTCGTCAGACATATTGAAAGAGTGAGGATTGTTTACGGCAATCTCAACAGGCTTGTTGTCAATGAGTATGGTGGCTTCATATTGCGTGGGTGAACCATTTGATGCATTAGTCTCGATATTGAAGTTGAGCAAACGGAGGGTGTAGGGCAATGAAACAGTGTGGCTATTTGCATCAATAGCCGAGGTAGTGTCACAGTTTGCGCTAACAACAGCACGAAGTGAGCGATTATCTCCAGATCCGGCAAGTCCGCAGAACAGCATCAGCCAAATCCCTACATGTGTAGCAATGAATATCCAGTCGGTTTTTTTATGCCGTGTAATAATCCTATGTAATATAGCGAGTGTAAGATTGACCATAAGGGCAACAAGCAAAGCGACAAAAGGTATTGACGATTGAAACGATGAATTTGCCGACATACAGCCGCCAATAATACATGCAAATACAGACAGAGCAATGAGTAGGCACGCCATTTTGGAAGAACGCATATCCTTAATCCATCGGCTTTTTCCCCACTCCTTTTCGGCAACGTACAGTATAGCTAAAGCGCCAACCCCTAAGGCAGCACCAACAGGAAATGTAAACAACCTGTCATCAATATTGCCAAATGCCAATTGCAGGGCTAAGGCTATTGCCAGATATATTGTTATCCACAAACACATAACTGTATTTCACAATTATACTGCAAATATAAGAATCCAAATTAAAAAATGCAAAAAATAGACTAAATTTTAAGCCTTGATTGTAACCTATACAGCCTATTTGACATTTGTGTGGTGGAACGTTCGTTTAACTTCGAGGAAAAGTGTGATTATAAATAAAATTCATATTGAAAGGTTTCGTAGATAGCAAAATTCTTTTTATATTTGTAGAAGATAAACTGCCCGGCTGTTTAGTCGGTGCAGACAATTTAACCTGTAAAAAACCAATAATATCGCATTTATTATGACTAATATCAGAAGGATAGTTGAATGTGTTCCCAATTTTAGTGAAGGACGCGATAAGGACGTTATCCGCCAGATCACTGATGTAATAGAACAGACAGAGGGCGTAAAACTACTCGATGTTGATCCCGGAGAGGCAACAAACCGCACGGTGGTGACATTTGTTGGTGAACCTGAGGCTGTTGTCGAGGCTGCATTTAAGGCTGTAAAGAAAGCCGGAGAACTTATAGATATGACCAAACATCACGGTGCTCACCCGCGAATGGGAGCAACTGATGTGCTGCCCCTTGTGCCTGTGAGTGGCATCACACTTGAAGAGTGTGCTGAACTTTCACGCAAGCTTGCCAAGCGTATTGCCGACGAACTGTCGATTCCATGCTATTGCTATGAGGCAGCCGCATTCAAGCCCGAGCGTAAGAACCTTGCCGTGTGCCGTGCAGGAGAGTATGAGGCATTGCCCGAAAAACTTGCTTGTCACGAAAAAGCACCCGATTTTGGTGCAAGACCATTCGATGAAGGCGTGGCACGTACAGGCTGTACGACAGTGGGAGCACGCGATTTCCTTATTGCCGTGAATTTCAACCTCAACAGCACATCTACACGCCGCGCCAATGCCATTGCATTCGACGTTCGTGAAAAAGGTCGCCCTAAGCGCGAGGGTAATTCTGTTATAGGCAAACCGATGAAAGATGATAAAGGCAAGACTATAATGATTCCCGGCACACTCAAAGCTACCAAGGCGATAGGGTGGTTCATAGAAGAATATGGTATTGCACAGGTTTCGATGAATATCACCGACATCAACGTAACGCCACTTCATGTGGCATTCGATGAAGTATGCCGCTGCGCACAAAATCGTGGATTGCGTGTGACAGGCACTGAAATAGTAGGACTTGTGCCTGAGCGCACACTCGTTGAAGCCGGTAAATACTTCCTTCGCAAGCAGAATCGCTCAGTGGGTATTCCCAAAGAGGATATCATCAAGATAGCTGTGAAATCGATGGGACTCGATGATCTAAAGCCATTTGTGCCGCAGGAAAAGGTGGTGGAATATCTTCTTGATGCAGCCGACTCACGCAGCCGACTCACCGACCTCACTGTGAAAGGATTTGCTGATGAAACTGCTCGTGAATCACCAGCACCGGGTGGTGGCTCTGTTGCTGCATATATGGGGGCTATGGGAGCTGCTCTCGGCACTATGGTGGCAAATCTATCGGCGCACAAACCCGGTTGGGACGACCGTTGGGAGGAGTTTAGTAATTGGGCAGAGCAAGGAATGGCAATTGAACAGGAATTGTTGCATCTCGTTAATGAGGATACAGAGGCATTTAATAAAATAATGGCTGCATTCGGAATGCCTAAGGCTACCGACGATGATAAAGCGCGTCGTGCCGAAGCTATTGAGAGTGCAACACTCTTTGCAGCACAGATTCCGTTGCTGACGATGAAAGCGGCAATGAAAGTGCTTCCATTGTGCCGTGCAATGGCTGAAACCGGAAATCCAAACAGCGTGAGCGATGCCGGGGTAGGCGCACTTGCAGCACGCTCGGCAGTGATGGGCGCAGCACTAAACGTAAAAATCAACGCTGCCTCACTTCAGGATAAAGCCACTGCACAGTCGCTCATAGACGAAGCAGAAGCACTTGTGAAGCAAGCAAAGGCTGAGGAAGAAGCTATCATAGCTATTGTAGAAAAGACAATAACCAAATAAACCATAAGAATATGACCCAGGAACGATTTGCAGCAGAGATTCGCGCCGGAATACCCGATGTGCTGCCCGAAGCAAAGCCCTATGATAAGGAGATAAATCATGCTCCTAAGCGCAAGGATATTCTCACCGATGAAGAGAAGAAACTTGCACTGCGCAATGCTTTACGCTATTTCCCAGAGAAATTTCACAAAGCACTTGCACCGGAATTTGTAAAAGAGCTACACGACTACGGACGCATTTATATGTACCGTTTTCGTCCGAGTTATGATATATATGCCCGACCGATCGACGAATATCCACATCGGTCGGAACAGGCAGCAGCAATAATGCTGATGATACAAAATAACCTTGATCCGGCAGTTGCACAGCACCCTCATGAACTAATTATTTATGGCGGAAATGGTGCTATTTTCCAAAACTGGGCACAATATCGCCTTGTGATGAAATATCTTAGCGAAATGACCGACGAGCAGACACTTGTGATGTATTCAGGTCACCCGCTTGGCTTGTTCCCGTCGCACAAGAATGCTCCACGAGTGGTAGTAACAAATGGAATGGTAATCCCAAATTACTCTAAGCCCGACGACTGGGAGCGTATGAATGCACTCGGAGTGAGCCAATATGGACAGATGACGGCTGGTTCCTATATGTACATAGGTCCGCAAGGCATTGTGCACGGCACTACAATCACAGTGCTCAATGCAGCACGCAAGAAGCGCAATGGCGACATACATGGAATGCTATTCGTTTCGTCAGGTCTTGGTGGAATGTCGGGAGCACAGCCAAAGGCAGGCAATATTGCCGGAGTGGTGAGTGTGGTGGCTGAGATCAACCCCAAGGCAGCACAGAAACGCTATGACCAGGGTTGGGTTGATGAGCTACACTTCAAGCTTGATGAGCTGATTCCGGCTATTCGGGCAGCAGTAGCCGAAAAGCGAACCATTTCTATGGCATACGTAGGCAATGTAGTCGATCTATGGGAGCGACTTGCCGAAGAGGAAATCAATGTAGATCTTGGCAGTGACCAGACGTCGCTGCACAATCCATGGGCAGGAGGATATTATCCTGTGGGAATGACCCTAGAAGAGTCAAAACAGATGATGGCTGAGAATCCCACCAAGTTCCGTGAGTGTGTGCAGGAGTCACTTCGTCGCCAAGTGGCAGCAATCAACAAGCTTACTGCGCGTGGAATGTATTTCTTTGATTACGGAAATGCCTTCCTGCTTCAATCGCAGCGTGCCGGAGCCGACATAATGGCTGCTGACGGACGTTTCCGCTATCCATCGTATGTGCAGGATATCATGGGACCGATGTTCTTCGATTATGGATTTGGTCCGTTCCGATGGGTATGCACATCGGGAAAGCCCGAAGACCTTGCCACAACAGACCGCATAGCAGCCGAGGTGCTTGAGGAAATAAAGCTCACTGCTCCCGAAGAGATAAAAGGACAGATGGAGGACAATATTCACTGGATTAAAGAAGCCGGACGCAACCACCTTGTTGTAGGTTCTCAGGCTCGAATCCTCTATGCTGATGCCGAAGGGCGAACCAAGATTGCACTTGCCTTCAATGAAGCAATACAGAGAGGAGAAATAAGCCGTCCTGTGGTACTCGGTCGTGACCATCACGATGTTTCGGGTACTGATTCACCTTTCCGTGAGACGAGCAATATCTACGATGGCTCCCAATTCTGCGCCGACATGGCTGTACAGAACGTGATTGGTGACTCATTCCGAGGAGCAACATGGGTTTCAATCCACAATGGCGGTGGAGTAGGTTGGGGTGAGGTAATCAACGGCGGATTTGGTATGGTTATTGATGGCAGCGAAGACAGCCGCCGACATATCACCGAAATGCTCTTCTGGGACGTGAACAATGGCATTGCACGCCGCAGTTGGGCGCGTAATGAAGGTTCTATCCGTGCCATTGAGCGCGAAATTGCACGCACACCCGGGCTTACCGTTACACTTCCTAATATGGTTGATGATTCAATAATAAATTCAGCTTTCTAATTAACCCTTCCAATAAAACATTAAAAAATGAAAATTCATAGTATATCAGCCGAACATCTCACTATTCAGCGAATAGGTGAAATAATAAGTGAACACTATAAATTACAGCTTAGTGATGATGCCCGCGCTCGCATTCAATATTGTCGCGAGTATCTCGACAAGAAGATTGAAGACAATGCCAAGCCTATATATGGTGTGACTACTGGTTTTGGCTCGCTTTGCAACGTTTCAATCGGTCATGATTATTTGGCACAGCTGCAAATCAATCTTATGATGTCGCACGCATGCGGCACCGGCGACCGTGTGCCAAATGAGATAGTCAAGATTATGCTTCTTCTCAAGATTCAGTCGCTGAGTTACGGTTATTCCGGCTGCAAACTCGACACTGTGGAGCGACTAATCGACTTTTTCAATAACGACATCTATCCTGTAGTGTATATGCAGGGTTCACTCGGAGCATCGGGCGACCTTGTGCCACTCGCACACCTCTCATTGCCTCTTATCGGACTTGGAGAAGTGGAATACAAGGGCGAAGTAATGACCGGAAAGAAAATGCTTCAATCAATGAAGTGGAAACCGATACAGCTTGCTTCAAAAGAGGGTCTGGCACTGCTGAATGGCACACAAAACATGAGCGCTTTTGCTGTGTGGGCTTTGCTTCAGAGCCATCGACTCAACGACTGGGCCGACAAAATTGCTGCAATGTCACTTGATGCCTATAATGGACTTGTAGAACCATTCACCGATGCAGTGCATCAGGTGCGTCCTCACAAAGGACAGATTGTCACAGCTCAACGAATGCGCCAGTTGCTTGAAGGCAGTGAGATATTGGAGAAACCGAAAGCCTATGTGCAAGACCCATATTCTTTCCGTTGCGTGCCACAAGTGCATGGTGCTGCAAAAGACACCATGGACTATGTGGAGAGCGTTATCGACACTGAAATCAATTCAGCCACTGATAACCCTACGGTATGTCCTGATGACGATATAATCATTTCGGCAGGCAACTTCCATGGAGAGCCTATAGCTTTGCCGATGGACTTTCTTGCTATTGCACTCAGCGAACTTGCAAATATCTCAGAACGGCGCATTTATAAGCTCGTTTCGGGTACCCGTGGACTTCCAAGCTTCCTTGTGGCTAATCCCGGCGTGAATAGCGGATTTATGATTACGCAATATACTGCTGCATCAATTGTAAGCCTTAACAAGAGCCTTTGCTCTCCGGCATCAGTCGATAGCATTCCTTCATGCCAAGGTCAGGAGGACCATGTGAGCATGGGCGCTAATGCCGCTATTAAGCTATATAAAGTAGTGCTCAACACAGAGCGTGTGCTTGCTATTGAGCTGATGAATGCAGCCCAGGCACTTGAGTTCCGTCGTCCGCTACATTCATCACCTGCAATACAGGAGATTTTCGACCAATATCGCAAGTATGTGCCATTTATCATCAACGACGAGGTTATGTATCCCTACATTCAGAAATCAATTGACTTCCTAAGAAAATAGCACTATGCTGACAGTTATAAAGCACATAAAAATGCTTGCCGGAATCACCCGACCGGGCGAATATCGCCTTCAAGGTGAAAGAATGTCGAAAATAGGGCATATCGATTATGCTTTTCTCGCAATCGAAGATGGCAAGATATGGGAGTTTGGCATGGACATAGGTGCCGTGCCACGAGGCGATGTAGTGATTGACGCAGAGTGGGGGTGGCTGTTCCCGTCGTGGTGCGACCCACACACCCACATAGTGTATGCAGGCAGTCGCGAAGGTGAATTTGTGGATAAAATCAGGGGACTTAGCTATGAAGAGATTGCCAAACGTGGCGGAGGCATACTCAATTCGGCTGATTTGCTCCACACAATGAGTGAAGATGAGCTTTATGAACAGGCGGCTGCTCGCGTACACGAAATGATACTCAAGGGAACAGGCTGCATAGAGATAAAGAGCGGTTATGGTCTCAACACCGAAGATGAGCTGAAGATGCTTCGTGTGATTCAGCGAATGAAAGAGACACTGCCTGTGCGCATCGTATCGACCTTCCTTGGTGCTCATGCAGTTGGACGACAATACACACAACCTGAATATGTGGATTTGCTCCTAAATGAAATGATTCCCGAAGTGGGACGCCAGAAACTTGCCGATTATATCGACGTATTCTGCGACAAAGGTTTCTTCACTCCCGAAGAAACATCACGAATACTCGAGGCTGGAGCAAAGTGGGGTATGAGACCCAAAATACACGCTGACGAACTTGCTTCGTCGGGTGGAGTAGAGGTGGGAGTAAGACATAATGCACTTTCGGTTGACCACTTGGAGAGCATGACCGACGAGGAGATTGAGATTTTGCGTGGCAGCGACACGATGCCCACAGCATTACCCGGAACATCATTCTTCCTGAATATGCCATTTGCTCCAGCAAGGAAAATCATTGATGCCGGACTTGGAGTGGCACTGGCAAGCGACTACAACCCCGGCTCTACACCTTCGGGTGACATGAAATTTGTGGTATCGCTTGCGTGCATCAAGATGGGATTGCTACCCGAGGAAGCTATCAACGCTGCCACAATCAATGCCGCATACGCGATGGGACTCAGCAAGGATTATGGCTCGATTGACATAGGAAAAGTTGCCAATTTCTTTATCACCGAACCAATTCCATCGTGGGATTATATTCCCTACGCCTACACTTCACCAATTATCAAGCGTGTGTTCCTAAACGGAAAAGAATACAAGTAACAACTTATACGCTTCAAACATAAAAGCCGCTTTGCAGTAATTCGCAAAGCGGCTTTTTTATTAAGTACACATAGGCTCAAATGAATGATTAATACTTCTGCTAAAGAAATTTTTAATGAATTAACATTAATTTTTTGATTAGGTTTTGATTGCAAAAAACATCAAAAAAATTGTAACAACAATATCTGATTCGTCGATAAAATCAGGTCGAAAAAATTTGCATATCAGGTTTGATATTTCCTAAAAATATTTAAAATATAATCTTTAGTTGATAAATTTCTGAATAATATTTGCCTATATGAGATATTTTTCCGAATATTGCATATAATTTTAAATTGCTGTGTGTTTATGTACATAGCTATACCATAAACTTATATTAAAATCGAATTTATTATCACAATTGAAACATAAAAATAACTAAATTCAACTATGAGATTTTACGGAAAAATTGCACTTATCGGTGCAGCGATATCAATCGGGTTTTGCGCAGTGGCTCAATCTACCACAGCATGCTACGATGTGATTCCCTTGCCCGAAAGAGTAGAGAAAACTGGCTCCCAAGCGTTTATCCTCAATCCAGGCACATCGATTGTTGCACAAGGAGAAGAAATGGAGAAAAATGCCAACCTTTTGGCACACTATATCCGTTGCTCTACCGGAATCAGTGTGAAAGTGAATGGGTCGTGCGACAAGCCTATCAAGTTGCGTGCCTCGCTGCCCGATGCCAATGACGAAGCCTATACGATCAGCGTGTGCGCCGATAGCGTTGTAATAAACGGAGCTTCTCCACGAGGCTTGTTTCATGGAATCCAGACGCTTCGCAAATCACTCCCGGCAAACGGAGCAACATCAGTTACACTTCCTGCCGTCAATATCTACGACAAGCCGCGTTTCGGTTACCGTGGAGCGCATTTCGACGTAAGCCGTCATTTCTATACAGTGGAAGAGGTGAAGACATTTATCGACATGATGGCAATGCACAATCTCAACACTTTCCACTGGCATATCACCGACGATCAGGGTTGGCGTATTGAAATCAAGAAATATCCCAAGCTCACTACTATTGGTCAAATGCGCAAGGAAACTGTGATAGGCCGACTTCCCGGGAAATGGGACGGCAAGCCTGTGAGCGGCTTCTACACCCAGGAAGAGGCAAAGGAGGTTGTGCGCTATGCTGCAGAACGCTACATTAACGTAATCCCTGAGATTGATATGCCCGGACACATGACTGCGGCTCTCGCTTCTTACCCTCATCTCGGCTGCACAGGAGGGCCCTATGAAGTGTGGACTGAGTGGGGAGTTACACCTGAAGTGCTTTGTGCCGGAAACGATTCCACTATGCTCTTCATTAAAGACGTGCTGAATGAAATCATGGATATCTTCCCTTCGCAATATATTCACATCGGTGGCGACGAGTGCCCCAAGACACGCTGGGCAGCATGCCCCAAGTGCCAGGCAAGAATCAAGGCTGAAGGTATCATTGCCAAGGGCAAATTCTCGGCAGAAGACCGTCTGCAAGGCTATGTTACCCGCTATGCCTACAATGTGATTAAGGAGCGTGGTCGTGTAATGATAGGTTGGGACGAAATTCTTGAAAGCGACATACCGTCAGATGCTATCGTGACATCATGGCGTGGCGATGCAGGGGCAATTGAAGGAGCTCGACGTGGCAATAAAGTGATTCTTTCGCCTAATACACACCTTTACTTCGATTTCTACCAGTCGAAGGACACACAATTTGAGCCATTTGCCATTGGCGGTTATCTGCCTGTAGAGAAAGTATATTCGTTTGAGCCTGTTCCAAAAGAACTGACAGGTGACAAGGCACAGCTCGTGATTGGTGCACAAGCCAATCTGTGGACAGAATATATCAAGACGTTCAAACAGATACAGTATATGGAGCTTCCACGAATGGCAGCACTCGCCGAGGTTACGTGGACTCAACCCGAGAAGAAAGATTTTGAGTCATTCAAGGCGCGTATTCCGGCTTTGCTGAAGCTTTATGATGCAATGGGGTATAATTATGCGAAGCATATTGCCGATGTATCAGCAACCTACACACCTTGTGTTGCCGATAAGTCGCTTAAGGCAAAATTTGCAACACTCAAGGGACGCACTATACACTACACACTTGATGGAACAGAACCTACACTCGATTCACCACTTTATAGCGGAGAGATAAGAATCAATAAAGATGCTATCGTGAAAGCAGCTTCATTTGGCACGAGCGGCGACAAGAGCCGCACAATCTGCGATACAATCAGTGTGAATAAGGCAACATTCTGTAATGTCACGCTTAACACACGTCCGCATGAGAACTACACATTTACGGGAGCACCTGTATTGGTAGATGGAATCGCCGGAAACGGCAACTACCGTACTGGGCGCTGGCTTGGATTTATTGGCAATGATTGTGATGTGACAATCGACCTGGGAGCAGTAATGCCAGTGAGCGAAGTTGCACTTAATTGCTGCATATTCCAGTGCGATGGAGTTGTAGATGCAGCAGGAATTAAAGTGAGTGTATCGAAAGATGGCAAGAAGTTTGAGTCTTTCGGCGAGGAAAATATTGCTGAAGTGGATAAAGCCACTGAATTTGGAGTGAAGACCCACAATATTGCAGCCAAGAAGGCAAAGAAAGTCCGCTATGTGAATGTAGTGGTAGAGAGCGTGAAATCACTGCCGCAATGGCATGGATTTGCGGGCTCGCAAGGATTTGTATTCGTAGATGAGATATCAGTGAAATAAGCAGGATTGAAATCTTATCCAATAAAATATGAGCGTCGGGGAATCATTTACCACTTGATTTCCCGACGCTCTATTTATATCCTTCAGTGTAGTGTAATCTTGTTCAATCTCCCAATGCTTCCATTTTTGCAGCATCATTGAAGTTGTAATAGATAATGCGGAGGGCATCTTTTGCACCTCTGTTATTGGGCTCAGCGGCATAGACTTTCTCAAGATAGGGGAGAGCCTTGGCAAGAAGCTCTTTCAGCTTGGAGGTTTCACTCTCGCGCAGCGCCATATTGTAGTAAAATCGACCTAAGTCGAAGTTTGCCCTAATAAAGTCGGGATCGAGTTCTACAGCTTTCTTGAAATATTCAAACGATTCATCGATGGTGCCGTTTTTGTTCTCAAGCAATACGCCTTTAAGGTCGTAATATTCTGCATTCTTGGGATTATCGGCAATTGCCTGATCAATAATCTTGATTGCAATATCGTATTTTTTATATTTAATGGAATAGTTAAAAAGGATTCTGATATATTGTGAATCGCTTTTGCCGTAGAGAGAATAAGCCTGTCGGACAATCTCCACGAGAAGGCTGTCGTTCTTCTCATGCTCAGCACAGTTGATTGCATAGTCAAACACGTCTTTCTTATTGTAACCTTTTTCGAGAGCCTTGAAGAATGAATTGAGTGCATCATTATAGTTTTCGTCCATCTTGGCAACAATACCTTGATAGAATCGATATTCACCTATGATGCTATCGGCAACTTGCTGGCGTAAGTTGCTATAGTTAGCCTTATCGGGCATCGATGTGTAAATATCCCATGCCTTATAAGCCTTGCTAAAATCCTGTGAACTTGCATAGAATATGCGTCCCACAAGCTTGTAGTCGTTGTAGTGTGAAAGAACTATTTTGTGAATGTCCTTTGAATACTTTGTTTTCACTTTTGGAAGCCCGGTGTTCTTATTGATCTTAATTGTGCCGTTTTTGTCTTTTTCAGGCACAGAATCAAATTTTAGGGCATTCTGCATATAGTCATAACCTTCAAGGATTATGCTTCCCATTGCTTTTTCATCTATCGATTTGCCGATAGTCTGCATTGCGCGATATTTATCATATTTTGAATAGGCAATTTTGCCTGCCACATACCACGTTTCGGCATCTTCTTTAGTCTCATCGTTGGTTAAAGCCGGCTTTAGCTTGTTTAGAGCATTCTGATAACTATCAACGGTGAGTGTCAGAGCATTAAGGTCTTGTTTCACTTCAACAAGCAGACGGCGTTGGGCTTGCACTGTGGGGAGCGCAAGTACGCAAATCACAAGCATACAGAGCTTGGCTATTAAAACGTGTTTCCTCATCTAAAAAAATATATGTTCTATTAAATTATTAAGGGAGTGAAATGTATCACACATTTTCTGACTGCAAAATTACTTGATTTTTATAAAAACGACAATAAAAAAATGTTAGTTTATACAAAAAAACGAGAGAAAGTGTAAGCTTTCTCTCGCATTGAAGTATGAAATCTATAAAAATGTCAATTGCTATTATTGCAACACTAATTATGGTGTTTATTTGCTCAATCTATCCTCTACCCAGCGGAGAAGGCGCTTGGCATCGCTGTTAGTGTCGTCGAGTTCTACTGCCTTCTTCAGATAGGGGAGTGCCTGCTCGCAATAGGGGTTTATAACCTTGGAAAGCTCAGCGTCGTTGAGGTTAGCGTTCTCCTCTGCGTTCATGAGGTTCACAGCCTTATTGTTGTAGTAGCGACCTACGTGGTATTGAGCCTGGGCAAGAGTCGGGTCGAGAACTGTAGCTTTCTTGTAAAGCTCAATGGCATTCTCAATATCATCGGTTTTCGACTCAAGAACAATACCCTTGAACATCACAAACAGAGCCTCCTGTGGGAAGTCGGCGATAGCCTTATCGAGGAATTTCTCGCAAGCATCGTAGTCCTTCGACTCAAGGTAGCCACTTACTACCATCTGCGACTCATATTTGAGCATATCCTGTGCTTCTTTTGCATCATAACCCTTCTTAATGGCTTTCACGAATGAGTCGTAAGCCTTCTGGTTGTCCTTAACCTGATAGTACATAACACCTGTGTAGTAGGCAAACATTCCGGCAGTGCTGTCGGCAAGAACCGGCTTCTTGTCACCGAGGAATTCAGCCTCAGGAAGTGAGATGTAGATTTCCCATGCCTTTGCAGCATTGAGATAGTCGCGACGCTCATTGTAGATTGAGCCTACAAGCATAAAGTCATTGTGGTGACCGCTGATAAGACCAACGATATCCTTTGAATATTTGGTCTTGATTTGCTGCTTGCCGGTCTTTTTGTCAATCTTTGGTGAGCCGTCTTTTTCAGTCACGCGAATAGAGTCGAGAGGAAGAGCTTTGAGGAAATCCTCATATCCTCCCATGAGGTTCTCGCAATAAGCAACAGAGTCAATGGGCTGACGCATTTGCAGCTTCACTTGCTCATTGTCGAATTTTGTCAATTTGGCCTTACCAGACTCAAAAAGAGCCTTGGCTTCATTCTGTGCAAAACAAGTGATTGCCATTGAAGTGCACAACACTGAGAAAATCAATTTTTTCATATTCTTCGTGTAATTGTTAAATAATTAGTATTTGTTCTTAGTTTTCCTCGGTTATGTTATCGATTTCAGGCTGATCTTCATCGTTCTGAACATCTTCGATTACGTCATCGTTCTCAATTGGCTCATCATCAGAGAATGCAAGCTTCTGCTCTGTAGAAACTGTTTCAACAAGTGTCTCAGCCTCTGCTTCTTCGTCGCGCATCACCTTGCATACCGATGCAATCTCATCATTACGTTTTTCTAGATTGATGAGTTTTACGCCCTGAGTAGCACGACCCATCACGCGCATATCTGCTACATGGAGACGAATGGTGATTCCCGACTTGTTGATGATAACGAGGTCGTGGTCGTCGGTAACGTTCTTGATTGCCACGAGATTACCGGTCTTTTCGGTGACATTGAGAGTCTTCACTCCCTTTCCGCCACGGTTAGTCACGCGGTATTCTTCAAGCTCCGAACGCTTTCCGTAGCCCTTTTCAGATACCACAAGGACAGTTTCGGTAGTGTCCTTCTTCATGCAAATCATTCCAACTACTTCGTCGTTCTCGTCGTCGAGAGTCATGCCGCGTACACCGGTTGCAATACGTCCCATTTCGCGCACCTTCTTCTCGTCGAAGCGAATGGCACGACCATATTTGTTAGCCATAATGATTTCAGAGTCGCCATCGGTGAGTCGCACTTGAATCACACGGTCATCTTCACGAATAGTGATTGCGTTCACACCATTCTGGCGTGGACGTGAGTATGCTTCAAG
>CALZFJ010000007.1 GCA_945645715.1 uncultured Prevotellaceae bacterium
CGGTGCTTCCGTTCACACGCTTGCAGGGTGGTCCGATGGATTACACTCCAGGTATCTTTGAGATGGACCTTAGCAAGGTAAATCCTAACAGTAATGGTCATGTAAATTCAACACTTGCACGTCAGCTCGCACTGTATGTTACAATGTATAGTCCGCTGCAGATGGCAGCCGACCTTCCCGAGAACTACAACCGCTTCCTCGATGCTTTCCAGTTTATCAAGGACGTTGCAGTGGATTGGGACGACAGCCGCTATCTTGAGGCAGAGCCGGCACAGTATATCGTGGTAGCTCGCAAGGCAAAGGGTACAGATAATTGGTTTATGGGCTGTACTGCCGGCGAGAACGGCCATCTCTCGACTGTGAAGCTCGACTTCCTCGATGCCGACAAGAAATACATTGCCACTATCTATGAAGATGCCAAAGATGCGCACTACCGCACTAATCCCCAGGCATACGTAATCCGTAAGGGCGTTGTTACAGCCAAAAGCGCACTCAAGCTCAAGGCAGCACCCGGAGGCGGCTATGCAATCAGCATAGTTCCGGCAGCCGATAAGGCAGCACTCAAAGGCTTGAAGAATCTGAAATAACATCAGTTTTGCAATGAAATAAGAGACATCGCGTTTGCAAAGGAAACAATAATCCGGCAAACGCGATTCTTTTGTAACAAAACGGCATCTTTAGCATATTAAATAAAGTGAATACGTGGCAAAAAGGTATGAAAAATTGCACTTTTGGGAAAAAATGTGCCATTTTTTACGATAATTGTTACGATTATTAAGATTTATTTCGTAAATTTGCAGCCTACATTTGAAAGAACTATTATTGCAAGAACAAATGTAGATAGTTTATCATTATAAATTAAGAAATATCAAAATAAACTATGAAGCTATTACAAGCTAAATTATCAAAGTATCAGGAACCACAAAAGGCTAAGGCGGCAGGAATATATCCCTATTTCCGCGCAATATCGAGCGAACAGGACACTGAGGTTATCATAAATGGCAAGAAAGTGCTCATGTTTGGCTCAAACAGTTATATGGGATTAACCAACCACCCCAAAGTGAAAGAAGCAGCAATAGAAGCAACCAAGAAGTATGGAACCGGATGTGCCGGCTCTCCATTCCTCAATGGAACGCTCGACATTCACAAGCAACTTGAGGCTCGCCTTGCAGAATTTGTGGGTAAAGAAGATGCAATGATTTACTCCACAGGGTTTGAGGTAAATCTTGGAGTGGTATCGTGCATAACCGGTCGCGAAGACTATGTGATTCTCGATGAGCAAGACCATGCCTCGATTATCGAGGGACGTCGCTTGTCGTTCTCTACACCGCTTAAATATAAGCATAACGATATGGATTCGCTTGAGGACCAGCTCAAGAAGTGTGCCCCCGACAAGGTGAAGCTTATCGTTACCGACGGTGTATTCTCAATGGAAGGAGATGTCGCCAAGCTACCTAAGATAGTGGAGCTTGCAAAGAAATATGATGCAACAGTGATGGTTGACGAGGCACATGGAATCGGCGTTTTCGGAAAGCAAGGCCGTGGAACCTGCGACCACTTCGGCGTTACCAATGATGTTGACCTTATTATGGGTACATTCAGCAAATCGTTTGCTTCGCTGGGAGGATTCATTGCTACTGATAAGGAGATAACCAACTTCTTGCGTCACCACTCTCGCTCATATATTTTCACAGCGAGCATCACTCCGGCATCGACTGCCGCTGCCAATGCTGCTCTCGACATTATGCTCAATGAACCAGAGCGTCAGGAAAACCTCTGGAAACTCACCAACTATGCGCTTGAGGGATTCCGAAACATGGGCTGTGAAATAGGACACACAGAGACGCCTATCATTCCGCTCTACATACGAGACAATTACAAGACATTCACCGTCACTCGCGACCTTCTCAACGAGGGAGTATTTGTGAATCCGGTGGTTTCACCCGCCGTAGCACCTCACGACACACTCATTCGCTTCAGCCTTATGGCTACTCACACAAAGGAGCAAGTGACTGTGGCGCTTGAGAAGATTCAGAAAGTATTCCGCCAGAACGGAATCTTGAAGTAAACCTCTACTTTTAAGCGAGTTATCATATAAATGCTCATTGCACAAAAAGGCAATGAGCATTTTTTTTTATTATGCAAGAAAAAAAGGCGCAATTTTGTTGTGTGATAAATATATTTATTACTAAATTCGCGACATAATTGAACTAACAGATTTTACTAAAAGCATAATTAAATATGATTTACAAATTTCGTATAGTATCAGATGAAGTTGATAACTTCAAACTTGAAATAGCCATCGATTCCGACGATACATTCCTTCGTCTGCGCAACGCGATACTCGATGCTGTTGGCTATACTAAGGATCAGTTTGACTCATTCTTTATCTGCGGTGACGATTGGACAAAAGAGAAGGAAATCACCCTTACAGAAATGGATACTGAATCAGACGAGGACGTGTGGATTATGGAGGACACCCCACTCAGTGAATTGATTGAAGACGAAGGACAGAAACTTATCTACATCTTCGACTACATGACTGAGCGTTGTTTCTTCATGGAGATGAAAGAAATCATTACAGGCAAGACGTTGCTCGATCCTCTCTGTCAGCGCAAAGAGGGTAAAGCTCCGAAGCAGTTTGTTGATATCGACCAATTCAAACCTGTGATTGCCGCCGGTTCTACCGACCTCGACGATGAGATAGGAGAGGAGTTCTATGGTAGCGATGCCTATAACGACGATGAGCTTACCGACCTCGAAGGCTTCGACGATGAGATGTAAAGAAAAACGACTGTTATAGTATGAAAAACATCATGAAGCTGAATTAAAGTATAAAGAATAAGATTTTTGTGTGTTTAATTGCATACGTTCCCTTTCACCTTAATGGCGTTAGGGAATTTTTTTGCGTTGTGTCAAGGCAGCGGGCTGTCAGGGCTGTGGTGGTGTCAAGGCAGTTTGGTATCAAGGTGGATATTAAAAAAGAGGTTGCAATCGAATTGCAACCTCTTGGCTTTGTAGCGGGAGCCAGACTCGAACTGACGACCTTTGGGTTATGAGCCCAACGAGCTACCACTGCTCCATCCCGCGTTGTGATTTCGTGTGCAAAGGTACAACATTTTTCTGAATTGTCAATACCTATGGCAATAAAAATTTGCCAAAGAGCATAAATTTAACATTACTAAACGATTTTACAGCTATAAATGCTTCCAATTTATGCAAAACAAGCGCACCTTTATGGTGCGCTTGTCAATTAATATGTTGCTGAATTTGCTCAACGTGCAATTCTTGTTTTTACTTGCAGGAGCAGCCTTTCTGCTTGATTTGAGTGAAGAAGTCGTTACCCTTATTATCGACGAGGATAAATGCCGGGAAGTTTTCTACTTCAATTTTCCAGATAGCTTCCATGCCGAGTTCGGGATATTCCACACACTCAATGCTCTTGATGTTGTTCTGGGCAAGGATAGCTGCCGGACCGCCGATGCTGCCGAGATAGAAGCCACCATGCTTCTTGCAAGCGTCGGTTACTGCCTGGCTGCGGTTACCTTTCGCGAGCATAACCATGCTTCCGCCGTGGCTCTGGAAGAGATCAACATAGGGATCCATACGTCCGGCAGTAGTCGGGCCCATTGAGCCGCACGCCATGCCGGCAGGAGTCTTCGCAGGACCTGCATAATATATTGGGTGATTCTTGATATACTCGGGAAGTTCTTCGCCCTTGTCGAGACGCTCTTTGAGCTTTGCGTGAGCGATGTCGCGACCAACGATAATAGTTCCGTTGAGCGATAGACGTGTTGAAACAGGGTATTTGTCGAGTTCCTTGAGAATTTCGCTCATAGGCTGATTGAGGTCGATTTTAACTGCATTGCCTTCACCTGCCTGACGAAGTTCTTCAGGGATAAGCTCAGTTGGATTGTCGTCGAGTTTTTCAATCCATATACCGTCCTTGTTGATTTTGCACTTGATGTTGCGGTCGGCCGAGCAGCTTACGCCCATACCAACAGGGCATGAGGCGCCATGGCGAGGCAGACGGACGATGCGCACGTCGTGAGCGAAGTATTTGCCTCCGAACTGTGCACCAAGGCCAATCTTGTGAGCCTCTTCGAGCACGAGCTTTTCAAGTTCGACATCACGGAATGCACGGCCGCCTTCGTTTCCGGTAGTGGGAAGGTTGTCGTAGTAGTGCGTAGAAGCGAGTTTCACAGTGAGAAGATTCTTTTCAGCCGATGTACCGCCGATTACGAAAGCAATGTGATATGGCGGACATGCAGCCGTTCCGAGAGTCTTCATTTTTTCAACGAGGAATGGAACGAGAGTTGCAGGATTGAGCAGAGCCTTTGTCTCCTGATAGAGATAAGTCTTGTTGGCTGAGCCTCCGCCCTTTGTTACACAGAGGAACTTGTACTCCATGCCTTCAGTAGCCTCAATATCGATTTGTGCAGGTAGGTTGCACTTAGTGTTCACCTCATCGTACATATTGAGGGGTGCATTCTGCGAGTAGCGAAGGTTTTCTTGTGTGTAGGTATCGAAAACGCCACGCGAAAGGGCTTCTTCGTCGCAATAACCGGTCCACACTTGCTGTCCTTTTTCACCGTGAATGATAGCTGTTCCGGTATCTTGACAGAGAGGAAGCTTACCCTTGCATGCAACCTCGGCGTTGCGAAGGAAAGTAAGAGCTACATACTTGTCGTTCTCGCTTGCCTCTGGATCGCTAAGGATTTTAGCTACTTGCTCATTGTGGGCACGACGGAGAAGGAAAGAAACATCGCGGAAAGCCTGGTTTGCCATACGGGTCAGACCTTCTTTCTCGATTTTAAGGATTGGTTTACCCTCAAACTCACTCACCGACACATAGTCTTTGGTAAGCAGATAGTATTCAGTATCGTCGGGTCCCAACGGAAATGGGTGCTGATACTTAAATTCAGGTGTTGCTGCCATAATTGGTCTATAATTAAAAAGGTTTATTTGGTTTATTTTTGATTGCTTAGTTCTTTGAAGCGCTTAGCCTGTTCGGCAATAAGTTCAGCATCGTCGAAGTAATTAATTTTCATTGCGCTGCGCACTTCGTCGAGAGTGATAGCTGCCTGCTCTCTGGCTTTTTCGCAGCCACGGCGTAGCATTTCATATACTGCCGGAATATCCTGCTCAAATTGCTTGCGGCGCTCACGAATAGGAGCGAGAACATCTTCCATCACGGCATTGAGGAAGTTCTTGCATTTCACATCGCCGAGACCGCCACGCTGATAGTGCTCTTTGAGTGCATCAAGAGTGGGGTAGTCGGGAAGGTATTTATCCACATGCTCCTGAGTGCAGAATGCATCGAGATAAGTAAACACCGTGTTGCCCTCAATCTTGCCAGGGTCTTGCACGCGCAAGTGATCGGGGTCGGTGTACATTGAGCGGATTTTCTTCTTCACCTCGTCGGCAGAGTCGCTAAGATATATGCAGTTGCCGAGCGACTTGCTCATCTTAGCCTTACCATCGGTTCCAGGCAAGCGAAGGCATGCTGCATTATCGGGGAGAAGGATTTGAGGCTCCACGAGGGTCTCGCCATAGATGTAGTTGAAACGGCGCACAATCTCCATGGTCTGTTCGAGCATGGGCTTTTGATCTTCGCCAACGGGTACGGTAGTGGCTTTGAAAGCAGTGATATCTGAAGCCTGGCTGATGGGGTAAGTGAAGAAGCCCACAGGAATCGAGGTCTCGAAATTGCGCATCTGAATCTCAGTCTTCACTGTCGGGTTACGTTGCAGGCGAGATACTGTCACGAGGTTCATATAATAGAACGCAAGCTCGGTAAGCTCGGGAACAGCCGACTGAATGAAAATTGTAGATTTTGAAGGGTCGAGACCGCAAGCGAGATAGTCGAGAGCTACTTCAATTACATTCTGGCGGATTTTTTCGGGATTGTCGGCGTTGTCAGTAAGTGCCTGAGCGTCGGCAATCATAATAAAGATTTTGTCGTATTCTCCTGAGTTCTGGAGCTCCACACGACGACGCAACGAACCCACAAAGTGTCCGATGTGCAGACGTCCGGTGGGGCGGTCGCCGGTAAGAATAATTTTTTCTTTCATGTCGTTGTAAAGTGTTATTTCATTTCTAATGCAAAGTTAATTAATTTTTGCGCAAATAGCGAGAAAACAGCAAAGAAATATTATTGATAGAAAAAACGTGAGGCGGGAATGTGGCCTCACGTTTCTAATAGGATATTTTGTGAATGTTACTTTTCGGTGGCAAGGATAAGGGCAGAGTAGGGGGCGAGGGTGATTTCGCCGCCGGCAAATTCACCAAGACCCTCGGCATTTAGCTTGCCATCTTGTGCAATCACTTTCCATGAGCCTTTCTTCACCTTCTTCACTTTCACTGTCTGAGCAGTATCATTGCCATTGAACACGAGCTTTATCTCCTTCCAAGTGTCTCCATTGGCGTTATTGAGGATTGAGTAGGAAATAAGGTTCTGCTGCTTCACTGCATCAAACTTGATGTTTTTGGCAATCTCCTCGGCAGTAGTCATGCGGAATGCCGGGTGTGCCTTGCGCAGAGCAATGAGGTTGCGATAGTAGTCGAATTGGTCGCGGAATGTCTTCTTCTGGTTCCAGTCGATAGCATTAATGTCGTCGGGCGACTTAAAGCTGTTATGCACGCCTTTCTTGTTGCGGAACACTTCTTCACCACAGAACATGAACGGTGTGCCTTGTGAAGTAAATACGATGGTCTGTGCCAATTTAGCAACTGCAAGACGTTCAGCCTCGGTGGAACCGGGCATTGACTTGGCGAGCTTGTCGGTGAGGCAAAGGTCGTCGTGGCACGATACGTAGTTTACGATTTGCTCAGGAGATGTCGCGTAAGCTTCCTTGGCGTTGTTTCCCTTTGAGTAATCCACTTGTGGATGGGCGGTAGATGCAACAATACCGATTTTCACTGTTTCCTCGTTACCGGGTTTGCCGCTTGCAAATCCGCGGTCGGCTGCGTTACTGTAATGACCCTTAACGGCATCGCGAATATCGTCACTGAATACTGCAATGCCATTCATCTTGGCAACGTTCACCTTGAGTGCACGCTGTTCGATAGGGAGCGGCGAATCGCCAGCAGTCCAGCCCTCACCATACACAAACGAAGAAGGGTTGATTTCTTTCAGCGCACTTGCCACCTGAGTCATAGTCTCAATGTCGTGGATTGCCATGAGGTCGAATCGGTAGCCATCGATGTGATATTCGCGGGTCCAGTATTTCACAGAGTTTACGATGAAGTTGCGCATTTGCTGGCGGTCGCTGGCAGTTTCGTTGCCACAAGCAGAGGCATCAGAGTAAGAGCCATCAGTGCGCTGGCGATAGTAGTAGCCGGGTGCTGTAAGTTCAAAGTTAGAGCCTTCGGTGATGCCTGTGTGGTTATATACTACGTCCATCACTACACCGATGCCGGCATTGTGCAGAGCCTGTATCATCAGCTTCATCTCGCGGATACGGCTGTAGGGACAAGCGGGATTTGTGGAGTAAGATCCTTCGGGAACGTTATAGTTGATTGGGTCATAACCCCAGTTATATTGATTAGATGGCAACTGGCTCTCATCGACGCTGTTGTAGTCAAACGATGGCAGGATGTGTACATGTGTGATGCCAAGTTCTTTAAGGTGGTCGATGCCTGTTTTTTCACCATTAAGCGAGAGTGTGCCGTTTTCGAGCATAGCCACAAACTTACCCTTATTAGTGATGCCGGAGTTGCGGTGCATAGAGAAATCGCGGTGATGCATCTCGTAGAGAATAACGTCGGTGAAATGCTTCACTTCAGGACCACGGTCGGTATCCCAACCTGCAGGATTTGTCTTTGCAAAATCGATAATAGCTGCACGCTTGCCGTTGACGCCCACAGCCTTAGCCCAAACGCCTGGAGTCTCATCGAGCCAACGACCTTGGTACTTAATTCTGAAAGTGTAGAATTTATCCATTAGCTGCTCTGTTGTATCGAGCGACCATACGCCGGTAGCTGCATTGGGCGACATTGCTGCGTGAGCAAAAGCCTTTCCGCCTATTCCATCGTTGTAGAAAGAGATTCGCACCTCTTCAGCCATTGGCGACCAAAGGCGGAAGTGATAGCCGTTATTATCGATAGTTAACTCAAGATCTTCACCGTTGTAGGTGGGCATGGAAGCAAACGACTCAACGATTGCCGGAGAAATAGTTGCTGACTTAACATTTTGAGGCATTGCTGCTACCGACACCACAGTGAGTGTGGAAGCACAAGCTTTTAATAGAAGATTTTTCATGCGAAAGTTTACATGGGTTATAAGTGAATACTTGTTTTATGATTTTATGCTTGGAATTTGTTTCTGCACATCGTTGCGCAATATAAAGGCTTATGTTGAGAAGGGCAATGAGAAAAGTCGATTTTGAGAATTATCGTACTATGATTTTACGCGACCAATCGTTATTGCATTTAATCACATAGAAACCTTTTGGCAACTCAAATGATGCGTGATTGCCGGCACCGAGGCGAATGGTCTTCACTGCCTGTCCGGTAACGCAATAAATGCTAAAAGTGCAAGTGTCGCTGGTGTTGTTGGTGATTGTGACAGTCTGGTTGCTCACGGTAATGCAGTCGGCATCGTTGGCTTCGATAGCCTGATGCTGTTGCTGAATCATGCGCACTTCCGGTTCCATCGCAAGCGATGCTAATGCGAAATGCAGAGTGATAATTGCTAAAGTAAAAATCCTTCT
This sequence comes from uncultured Prevotellaceae bacterium, assembly GCA_945645715.1. Taxonomy (GTDB): domain Bacteria; phylum Bacteroidota; class Bacteroidia; order Bacteroidales; family Muribaculaceae; genus CALZFJ01. The sequence continues at coordinate 8,715 of CALZFJ010000007.1, forward strand.
CATCATAGTATGCCTTATTTAATGCAAAAATAGGAAAAATTCCCACAAAAAGCAACAATTCGGCAAGGAAAAATGCTTTCTGTGGGAAAAATATGAAGTTAAAAGCATAGGGTTAACGTAGATCAGTCCCTATTTTACGCTAAGAAGATACTTCTTGAATGAATTGAAGCCAGATGGCATTTTGACAGTTTGTTTAGTGCCTTGCATAAACTTCTGTAGGCGATCAGGAACAGTTATGGAATCTCCGATAATGGATTCAACCGTATCCTTAAACTTGGCAGGGTGTGCTGTTTCTACAAATACTCCGGTCTCTCCCGGTTTCAATTGTTCGATGAGCGAGCGATATGCCACAGCGCCATGAGGATCAAGCAGATAGCCATGGGTCTTGTAGCAGTAAGCAAGCGTTTCGCTGATTTGCTCGTCGGTGTAGGTGCAACCGCTGATTTCGCTGCAAATGCGAGAGTGGGAATGACCATATAGGTCAAGAACACGGGCAAAATTACTCGGGTCGCCTACGTCCATCGCATTAGCAATAGTTGCAATCGACGGCTTAGGCTCATATTTGCCGGTGAGCAAATATTGGTAGAATATATCATTGCGGTTGTTGGCTGCAATAAAGCGTTTGATGGGAAGTCCCATGCGCTTGCCTATGAGAGCAGCGGTGATGTTGCCGAAGTTTCCGCTCGGTACGGATACCACCAAGTCTTTGTCGGTCTGGTTTCGCTGCTGTAGTTGTGCGTAGGCATAGAAATAGTAGAACATTTGAGGTAGGAAGCGAGCCACATTGATGGAGTTGGCACTGCTGAGTTTCATCGTCGCATTAAGTTCTTCATCGAGAAACGCCGATTTCACCAATCTCTGGCAGTCATCGAAGGTGCCGTTTACCTCGATGGCAGTGATATTCCGACCGAGAGTAGTGAACTGGGCTTCTTGAATTTTGCTCACTTTGCCTTCAGGATAGAGCACAAACACGCGCACACCATCTACTCCAAGGAAGCCATTGGCAACGGCACTGCCAGTGTCGCCCGATGTGGCAACAAGCACATTCACCATGCCATCGTCCTTATCACGGCGAGTGAAATAGCCGAGCAATCGTGCCATAAAGCGTGCTCCTACATCTTTGAAAGCAGCAGTTGGTCCGTGAAAAAGCTCAAGGCTGTAGATGTCGCCATTCACATGCACAAGAGGAATATCAAAATTCAGTGTGTCGTAAACGATATTTTTCAGCTCCTGAGAGTCCATATCCTCGCTGAAAAGAGTATTAGCAACGGCATAAGAGATCTCTTGAAGCGACAGATTTCCAATGTTCTTGAAGAATGCTTTAGGTAAAGCAGGAATGCGCTCGGGCATAAACAAGCCGCGGTCGGCAGCCAATCCTTTCACTACCGCTTCACGGAGTGAGACATTTCGCGTCTGATGATTCGTACTGTAGTATTCCATAAATATCAATAGTTATAAGGTTCTACGAAGTAATAAGTTGATAAATCCGGCATCACTGAGTGCTCCAAGTGAGCCTTCACGAGCAGTGTTCTCACTGAATGTTGTGATGCCATCAGGTTTTTCACCTGGGCGGTAGATGAAGAATGGCACCGGTGCAGCCGAGTGTGTGCGTAAATGGCACGGTGTGGGGTGATCGGGGAGCATTGCAATGGTTACCGGTTCATTCATATGGCTTACAGCCTCCATAATTGGCTTGCACACCTTGCTGTCGATATCCTCAATCACATGTTTCTTCAGCTCGTAATTGCCTTCATGTCCGGCTTCATCGGGAGCCTCTATGTGAAGGAACACGAAGTCGAAGTCGCCCGCAAGGGCATCAATTGCAGCCTGAGCCTTCCCGGCGTAATTGGTGTTGAATAGTCCGGTAGCACCTTCCACAATGATTGGCTCAAGTCCGGCATAAATACCGATTCCGCGTATAAGGTCAACAGCTGAGATCACTGCACCGCGGCGTATTCCGTAGGTTTCATTAAGCGTGGGCATAGCAGGCTTGTATCCTGCCGACCAAGGCCAGATGCTGTTGGCAGGGTCTTTGCCTTCAGCCACACGCTTGAGATTGACGGGGTGAGAAGGAAGTATTTCCTGTGAGTGGAGAATAAGCCTGTTAATAAGATCGGCAGTAACACGCGCCTCCTCACATTCGGCATAGGGCATTACGTCGGCAAAAGGAGTTCCGGGCACGTCGTGTGGAGGAGTGAAATGCACACGCTTGTCGCCACCGCGGATTTTTAGCAGATGACGGTAGGAGACTCCAGGGAAGAACCGCACCCGGTCATCGGCAAGTCGTTCATTTAGAAATGTGATAAGTTCACGCGCCTCAGCATCGGTTATATGACCGGCAGAGTGATTCTTGATTTTATCATTTTCAATGCAGATGATGTTGCATCGCATTGCCACTTCACCCGGCTCAATGTCGATACCCATGCTTGCTGCTTCGAGAGAGCCGCGTCCCTCGAAGACCGTAGGTAGGTCGTAGCCAAGGAGCGACAAGTGAGCAACTTCGCTTCCAGGCTCATAGCCTTGTGGCACAGTAGAGAGAGTGCCACAGCGTCCCATAGCGCAAAGGCTGTCAATGGTGGGGGTGTGGGCTGCTTCAAGCGGAGTCAAGCCTCCAAGTTGGGCGATAGGCTCGTCAGCCATTCCGTCAGCCAATATAATTATGTATTTCATTTCAGGAAGTAGTTCTGTCGTTAATATATAACAAGCAAAGCCTATCGAATGTTGGCAATACTTATGATATCAGCAAAGACACCTGCGGCTGTGACCACAGCACCTGCGCCATAACCCTTAATCTCCATAGGATATTCCTTGTAGCGGTCAGTGGTGATGAGAATCACGTTATTGCTGCCTTCGAGAGAATAGAACGGGTGATTACGTGAGACGGTTTGAAGTCCCACAGCAACCTTGCCATTCTCAAGCGATGCAACGAAGCGGAAATGCTGGTCGTTTCGCTCGGCGTGCTGACGTTTCAGCTCAAAGTCGGCATCAATTTGCTTTACATTATTGATAAACTCATCGGCATTACCCTCGAAGCACTTATCGGGGATAAAGAGGTTCTTTTCCACATCGCTTTGTTCAACGGCATAACCTGCCTCACGTGCAAGAATCACCAGCTTGCGTATCACGTCTTTACCACTAAGGTCGATGCGAGGGTCGGGCTCACTGTAACCTTCCTCACGAGCCATTTCGATGGCTCGGCTGATTGGAATGCTACGGCTGACAACATTGAAGATGAAATTCAGTGTGCCCGAAAGCACAGCCTCGATTTTGAGAATCTTGTCGCCCGAGTTGATTAGGTTGTTGATGGTGCCAATAATTGGCAAACCGGCACCCACATTTGTCTCAAATAGGAATTTTACATCGCGCTTGCGGGCAGTCTGCTTCAAGAGTGAGTAGTTCTCGTAAGATGATGAAGCGGCAATCTTGTTGGCAGCCACCACATTCACGTTGTGGTCGAGCAGAGTGTTGTAGAGAGCGGCGATCTTGTCGCTTGCAGTGCAATCAACGAAAACCGAGTTAAAGATATTCATCTTCACAATCTCCTCACAGATGTTTTCGGGAGTTGCTTCGAGAGATGATTCCTCGAGTGCTTCGTTATAGTTTTCAATATTGATACCGTTGCGGTCGAAAATGCACTTGCGAGAGTTGGCAATTCCTACCACACGAAGCTCAAGAGCTTTCTCGGTGAGCAGATTCTGTTGCTGGAGACTAAGCTGTTCGAGGAGATTGCGACCTACATTACCTATTCCCACTACAAACAGGTTGAGAACCTGAGTGTTCGATAGAAAAAAGCTATCGTGGATAACGTTGAGAGCCTTGCGCAGATGATCAAGCTTGATAACGAATGAGATATTTGTCTCAGATGCACCCTGTGCACAGGCAATCACATTAATACCATTACGTCCGAGGGTGTTGAATAGCTTTCCGGCAATACCCGGAGTCTGCTTCATGTTTTCGCCCACAATAGCCACTGTGGCAAGGTCGCGCTCAGGGGTAATATCGCTGATGTCGCCGGTGCTAAGTTCCACTGCAAATTCTTCCTTCAACACGGCAACAGCAACATCGGCATCACAATTCTTCACAGCAAAAGAGGTGTTGTGCTCAGAAGAAGCCTGCGACACAAGGAAAACACTCACGCCATGACGAGCGAGTGCATTAAAGATGCGTGAGTTAATACCAATTACGCCCACCATACCAAAACCGGTGAGTGTGATAAGGCAAGTGTCGTTGATTGAGGAGATGCCCTTAATGGCGCGGTTGTCAGTTTCGGGCAGATGCTCGCTAATTAGGGTTCCGCGTGCCTCAGGATTAAATGTGTTCTTGATGAGAATAGGGATATTCTTGTGGAACACAGGATAAATCGTAGGAGGATAAACCACTTTTGCACCAAAGTTGCAAAGCTCCATTGCCTCAATAAAGGTGAGGTTGTCGATGACGTATGCCGACTGGATTACGCGAGGGTCAGCTGTCATAAATCCATCAACATCGGTCCAAATCTCAAGCTGACGCGCATCGAGGGCAGCGGCAATGATGGCAGCGGTATAGTCGCTACCGCCACGTCCCAGATTGGTGATGTCGCCCGAAACATGGTCGGTCGAAATAAATCCCGGCACGATAGCGACTTTTCCCTTGAAATCTTTGAATGTTTCAAGAATCAAGCGATTGGTAAGGTCAACATCGAGAATATGTTTGTTGAATTGGCTTTCAGTCTTTATAAAATTCCGAGAGTCGAAGTGTGTAGCATCGTTGATAATTCGGCTTATAATGACCGACGATAGGCGTTCGCCGTAGCTCAGGATAATGTCGAGAGTGCGGCATGACAAGTCTTTGATAAGCGAAACGCCACGGAAAATATTTCCGAGTTCCTCAAGAAGGGAAGAAACAATTGAGGTGATTTCCTCACGTTTGTCCTGGGGCACAAGACCATTGATAATAGTAAAATGACGTTCTGAAATCTCGTTGAAGTTCGTCACATAGTCACAATCCCCATTTGCTGCCAGCTTGGCAGTTGCTATAAGACGGTCGGTAAGTCCACCGAGAGCCGACACCACTACGATAACTTGCTCGTCGCATGACTCCACAATGCGTTTTACGTTAGTAAGGCTGTTGATGGTACCAACCGATGTGCCTCCAAATTTTAATACTTTCATTCTCTTTATATAGTCAAACTTTTTTACACAAATTTTGTATGATACAATATGCAATAAATTATGTTTTATCACAAAAATTGGCATGGTGGATAATATGCCATCATTTTGAGCTGTAAAGTTACTACAAAATTTTCATTTCCACGGTTTAACAAAGAATAAAATAGATAATTAACGATAAAAAAGTAGTGTTTTGGTAGTCGTTGGCAAATAATCGACAAAAATATGTAACTTCAACAATAATATATCGATGTTTAATTATAAACATCCATTTTACATTATTTTAAAAGTGTTTAAATCATATTTCATTTTATTTTTTGTTAAATATATTGAAATGTAGTTATATTAGGTCAATAATTTAACATTCTATTTAATATGAAGTGATTTTTATACTAATTTTGCAAAAGATATAGTAGCTTAACAATATTAATATTTTTTAATTATCTATGACTAAGAATCTATTTAAATTAGTGCAATGCGTGACACTAATTCTGTTGACGTGTGTGTTTTTTAATTGTTCTGAATCGAATGAACCTCAAATTGAACCGGAGCCAGAGCCGGAGCCCGAATTGCCAAACAAGGCATTGGCAGGCGTGTGGACAATAAAAGCAGCACCCGGCACATGGCTTGTAAATAGTGATGGAGAAGCTAAAGATGTTATGATCCATCACGTATTTACAAATTCATCTCTCGATATCAATCGTGATAGTATTATTGTGACTGAAAGAAGCCAATTTAAGCTCGACTACAAACCAGAGGAAAAACTGCTCACCATGGTTAAAGATGATGTGCAGACACATTATAATGTCCTCTCAATGGAGCCTACAAAGATTGAACTTGAAGATAAGGAAACAACCAAAACCAAGACACTGAAGAGGATTTCGGATTATATCGTAGAAGCTCCGGAGTCGGTAGAGGGTTTTCTTTTGTGCGCAAACCGATTTAAGGTACACGGTATAGTATTTTCACCAAACGAGACGTTGAAGCAATATTTCTACTATGATGCAGTGATTGATTATCCTGTAGCCAGCTACAAATACACAAAGGGTGAGGGTAACAAGGCAAAGATCGTCTATGACCTAACTTATCGTATCAATCCCGACAAGGTGAAAATCTTCACAGGCCGATTCGACGTGTATCTGGATATTACCTTTGAGTATCATGGAGAGCTTGATCTGGAGTTCTATGCTCATGCATATGCCGATAAACCTAATCAGGAATATTACCTTGGAGAGTTTGAAGGAAAAGTTCACTCAAAAGTTACCAACAACCGTACTGGTGCTGTAACAGAAAGTGATATTACAGGTAGAAAGTATTTTGCATTACAAACTCCAGACTATTAATTACAATTCCCGAACAAAAAATGAGGTATATCAGCTGCGTTTTGATATACCTCATTTTTTATGTCTGTGATTTGTGTTTAAAGCACCTTAGCTGCCATTTCACGAGCGAGAGTGCGGCACGATTCTTCTATATCGGTATTGGCTGACTGTTTCATGTTGAACGGAGTAGCTACCACATCAATCTTCATGCCCTCAATTATAGCTTCAATTCGCTTGGTTACAGCAGGTGCCCAGGTGTAAGAACCGAAGTAAGCAAAAGCACGATTGCGAATGTCGCGCAGATGAAGGGCTTTCATTAGAGCCTCTACGGGTGGGAAAAGTGCATTGGAATAGGTGGGTCCGGCAACAACAACCCCCTTGTAGCGCATAACGTCGGCAAGTACATAGGAGTAGCTTGTGTGCGACAAATTGTAGATTCTCACATTCTTCACACCCGATTTTGCGAGTTCGGAGGCTATTATCTCAACAGCTTCCTCGGTGTTGCCATACATTGAGCCGTAGGCAATCACCACGCCCGGTTCAGCCTCAAAACGACTCATCTTATCGTAAAGCCCAACTACTTCGGCAGCTCGCTCGTGCCATACAGGACCGTGAGTGGGGCAGATGTAGTCAATTTTCAGTGATGCCGTCTTTTTGAGAGCGTTCTGCACCATCACGCCATATTTTGCCACTATATTTGAATAGTAGCGATACATTTCGGGAATGTATTGGTCGGTGTTCATTTCGCTATCCACAATTCCACCGTTGAGTGCGCCATAGCAGCCGAAAGCGTCACCAGAGAAAATGAAAGCGTCGCTTTCAAGATAAGTCATCATCGTTTCTGGCCAGTGTACCATGGGTGTCAGGAAGAAACGCAGTGTTTTCCCGGATCCGAGGTCAATGGTGTCGCTATCCTTCACGATTAAGAGATTATCAGTGATACCATAATAGCCGGCAATCATATCAGCAGTCTTGCTGTTGCCCACAATCTTGATATCGGGGTATTTTTGGCGAATGATTTGAATAGCACCGGAGTGGTCGGGTTCCATGTGATTGATAATGAGATAGTCAATCGGTCGGTTACCGATAATTGCTGCAATTTTGTGAAGGAACTTGATGCAATAGCACGCCGGGACTGTGTCAATAAGAGCAACTTTATCTCCTGCAACAACGTAGGAATTATAGCTCACGCCATTAGGAATAGGCCATAGCTCCTCAAAAACACTTGCAGTGCGGTTGTTTACGCCTGCATAGAAAATTTTGTTTCCAATTTCTGAAATGTTCATATTGTAGATCTTTTAGTCTCAAATTTTATATAAACAAAAAATTAGTCCATTCTGTTCTTATAGTCGTAATAATTAAATTCCCTTAACGTTTCAACAGAGCCATCAATGCGTTTCAGCACTATTGAAGGGTGCTGGATACCATTAAACATATTCGTTTTCACTGTGGTGTAGTGGTTCA